>JBJEAH010000277.1:0-3881 GCA_051868815.1 Alloprevotella sp. | reverse complement strand
TGGAACAAGAAGCTCGAGGAACTCTCGAAAGGCATGCAGCAAAAGGTGCAGTTTGTCATCACCGTGCTCCACCGCCCGCCCCTGCTCATCTTCGACGAGCCGTTCTCGGGCTTCGACCCCGTGAACGCCGAACTTCTGAAGAAGGAAATCCTGAAACTGCGCGACGAGGGGCACACCGTCATCTTCTCGACTCACAACATGTCGTCGGTCGAGGAAGTCTGCGACGACATCGCCCTCATCAACAACTCCAAAGTGGTACTCTCGGGCACGGTGGCCGACGTTAAGGAGCAGTTCCGCACGGGCGTGTTCGAGCTGATCACGCGCACCGGCGACATCGCCCCCGAACCCGCCCTCTTCGAGATAGCCGACCGCAGCGAGGCCGGCGGTTTCCACCGCTACCTGCTGCGCAAAACCACCTCTGCCGCAACCGGCTCGGACATTATCCGAGCCATTGCCGACCGCACGGAGGTGCGCTCCTTCTGCGAACAGACGCCCTCGATGCAGGAAATATTCCTGCGCGTCGTAGGCCAATGATATTTTCTCAAAAAACCTTTGTCCTTCCACATATAGAATATGTCTAAAATATATATCATCATCAAGCGCGAGTTCATGACGCGCGTGCGCAAAAAGTCCTTTATCCTGCTCACCATACTCATGCCGTTTATCTTCGCGGCACTCGTTTTCGTGCCGATTTGGCTCTCTATGATTAAAAGCGACGAGCAGAAAACCGTGGGCATCTACGACAGTACCGGGCAGTACGTCGCACTCTTTAAGGACGATGCCTCTTACCATTATCGCCCCGTGGCCGACTACAACAACGCCGCCTACTATTCCGACACGACGGACGTGGAGGCTGTGATTGCCATCACGGGCAACCTTGCCGAAAATCCCAATCTGGTGCGCATCTATTCGCGGCGCGAAGTGCCCGCCGACCTCCTAAGCTACGCCACCAACGTGCTCAACGAACAGGTGCGGCGCGACCGCCTCGCCGCCACGGGCATCGAGGGACTGGAGCAAATTATCAAGGACATCCAGCAGGACTTTGAGATATCCACCGTCAAGCGCACGGCTGAGGGCAACGAGACGGGCTCGAGCACGGAGATTGCCATGGCGGCGGGCTTTATCTTCACCTTCCTCATCTACATGTTCGTGCTCAGCTACGGCAGCATGGTGATGCAAAGCGTGATGGAGGAAAAGACCAACCGCATCGTGGAACTGATGATTTCGAGCGTCAAGCCGTTCCAGCTGATGATGGGCAAGATTATCGGCATCGCCCTCGTGGGTTTCCTGCAACTTGCCATTTGGGGCAGCATGCTGGCGATTATCCTCACCGTTGTTTCCGTATGCTTCGGCGGTCCTGCATTGACCGATGCCGCCGCAGGCAATGCCATGATGGGGCAAGACATGACGGACAGTGCGGCAGCGATTGCCGCCGCCTCGGAAGGCGACGGTCTGGTTGCAGCACTGCTTAACCTGCCTTATCTGGAACTCGGCGTGCTCTTCGTGCTCTACTTTATCGGCGGCTATCTGCTCTACGCCTCCTTCTTTGCCGCCGTGGGCGCAAGCGTGAACGAGCAGGAAGACAGTTCGCAGTTCATCATGCCCGTGATGCTCATCATGGTCTTCGCGCTCTACGCCGCCATGGGCAGCGCGCAAAACACCGACGGGCCCTTGGCTTTCTGGGCATCCCTCTTCCCTCTCACCGCTCCCATTGTGATGATGGTGCGCATACCTTTCGGCGTGCCCCTTTGGCAGGAGTTGCTCTCCGTCGGCCTGCTCTACGCCACCTCCCTCGGCTTCGTATGGCTCAGCGCGAAAATCTATCGCGTCGGCATCCTTATGTACGGCAAAAAGCCCACGGTGAAGGAAATGATTAAGTGGGTAAGGTATAAGTAGAAATAGTGAATAATCCTTATTTGCTGTCAGCACACTAAAATATGGGCAAGATTATTTATTTCCTTTGCTTTATTCTCTCAGTGTTTCCTACTGATGTCAACGAAAATCGCAGGCATATTCACGTTACTCGCCGAGGTAGCAAAAAGCACATATCGGTAACACTGTTGCAAAGATATGGATAGAGGAAAATGGACAGAAGAAAATTGAGATTGCATGGTCTGAGCTTTCTTCTGATGATGAAGCAGACATAATTCATCTGATTGATGAGAACTATGATTATATAAATGAGTGCATTGATAGAATATTCAATGGACAGAAAGTTGATATTTTACGAATCAATAAAAACAAATAAAGCCATGTGCAGATTTAAGGACACCAACTTGGGTATCAAGAAACTTGACTTCAACGAAAAGAGAGGCATGATGGCAGTCTATTTGACAGACGGCCGCGAGATTTTGATTCCCGTGGGCTTATTCCCGGAAATCAAGCAGTTGCGCAAATCGCAACGTGAAAATTATATGATTATGGATGGTCAATTCTTTTCATTCGATGCGATAAGTAAGATTTATTCAGTTAAGGATGTGCTCAGCTGCAACCTTTCGCAATAAAATCCTTATCCAACCTATTCTTTTCACCGCCCTTGAAAGCTTTTTATGCGGTGATTATTAGCGCATTTGATTATATTGGTGTAAATTTGCAATCGGATTTCAAATTTGCACCAATATATGTTTGACTTTATTGAAAGGGATTTGGCGGCAACGCTGCTCGATGCGTCTCAATACTTCCCCGTGCTATGCGTCACGGGACCCCGGCAGTCGGGCAAGAGCACGCTGATAAAGCATATTTTCAACGGTTACCGGCGCTTCACGCTTGAAGACTACGATGTTAGGTCTATGGCGCAGAACGACCCCTTAGGTTTTCTCAACCAGACTAACGGGGGTATGATTATCGATGAGGTACAGCGCGTGCCGGAACTGCTGTCGTATATACAGGGCATTGTTGACGACCGTCCCGAAAGGCGTTTCGTGCTTTCGGGAAGTTCCAACTTTTTGCTGCTGAAAACGGTCTCGCAATCGCTGGCAGGCAGGGCGGGCGTGTATGAACTGCTGCCGATGTCGCTTTCCGAAGCGAAGGAGGCGTATGCAGAGAAAACGCTCGATGAGATTATCTACAACGGCTGCTTCCCCGCCGTCTGTGCCGGCAAGAACGTGGCGAAATACCTGTATCCGGCTTACACGAAGACGTATATCGACAAAGATTTGCGCCAACTTATCAATATCAACAATCTGTCGCAGTTTCACACTTTCTTGCGCCTTTGCGCCGCCCGCATCGGTTCTATATTCAATGCTTCGGAACTGGCAGGCGAGGTGGGCGTCGCGTCAAACACAATCAACGCCTGGGTTTCGGTGCTTGAGGCTTCTTACATCATCATGCGCCTGCAGCCTTGGAGCGAGAACACCCGCAAGCGACTGACCAAAAGTCCGAAATTATATTTCTGCGACACGGGGCTGGCGTGCCATCTGCTGGATATCGAAAGCCCCGAACTGCTATCGCGCGACAAGATGCGCGGACATCTTTTTGAAAACCTCATTGTGATGGAAGCCCTCAAGCAACGCTACAATAAGGGAAAAGAAAGCAACATCTTCTTTTTCCGTGATGCAAAGGGCAATGAGATAGACCTCCTTATCCGCGAGGCGGGCGAGCTGAAAGCCATAGAGATTAAATCGTCGCAGACTTACGCACCCTCGTTTGAGAACGTGCTTAAAAAGACCGATGCCCTGCTCTCCACGCCCGTCTCCAAGCGTGCAGTCGTGTATGCCGGCAATATGGAGAATGCCGCTGCCGACATCGCGCTGCTCAACTATAGCAATTTCTGTTCATTATAAGATGACAAGGACAGATCCGAGATTACCAGACTATTCTGATAGCCGCCGGCATTGCCCCTGAAAGGGGCTAATAAATCAGCACAGGGGCTTGCCCCTGTG
>JBJEAH010000276.1:0-3886 GCA_051868815.1 Alloprevotella sp. | reverse complement strand
AGGCACTTAGCAAAGATTATTAATGATGCCAACAGGTGAAAATGTATGCTTGCTTATATGCTAATACTAAATTATCTGCAAATGTAGGATATTTTGTTGTAATAACGCGCGTATTGTGCCGATATTCCGTAAAACATCTGCTATGAAAAGCGCAAATTGGGGCGGAAACTTTTCTACAAAAGCAGCGGAAATTCTCCATTTCTCCGTTAAATAGCGTCCCATAACCCTGAAAGTTTTACCTTTTTAGTGCCTTTTCAGCCATTATAACAGGTGAAAATGATTTTATTGTTGTACTTTTGCGCATATTCTTAAGGGAGCCCGCGCTTTATAGCTTGATATTTTGCTTGGCGCACTCCAAAAGTATCACCCAATAAATATAGAGTAACATGAAAAAGATTTTTACGCTTTTAGTTGCCGGCCTCGTCGGCACGGCAGCAGTTAACGCCCAAAAGGCAATGGAGCACAGCCGCTTTTTCGATAACTGGTCCATCGGCCTCGTAGGCGGTGGCATCACGCCTACCACGCATTCTGCTTTTTGGGGCAACATGCGCCCCACTTACGGCCTTGAAATCACCAAGCAAATCACGCCCGGCTTCGGCCTCGCCGTGCAAGGCACGATGGCGCACAACATTACGGACAGCCGCCTTGCCGTCGATGCGCACAACATCAGTCTTCTTGGTAAGGTAAACCTTTTCAACCTCTTCGGCGGTTATAAGGGCGAGCCCCGCGTCTTTGAAATGGAAGCCGTTGTAGGTGCTGGCTGGGGACGCGAATACTACAAGGCCTCTGTGAAGCGCGACGACAACTTCCTCACCTCCAAGTTAGGCGTTAATTTCAACTTCAACGTAGGCCAGAAGAAGGCATGGACCATTGCCGTGAAGCCTTCTATTGTCTACAACCTGCAGGCAGACCGCTCAGACTCTTATCTCGCCTACGACGTGAACAAGAGCGCCGTGGAACTCATGGCAGGCGTGACCTATCACTTCAAGAACTGGACGGGCAAACACTACTTCACCAAGGTGCGCACCTACGACCAGGCAGAGGTGGACGGCTTGAACGCAAAGATCAACGACCTCCGCGATGCGGTGAGCGACAAGGAAGGCCAGCTCGCCAGGGCAAACAACACCATCGGCGAACTGCAACGCCAGCTCGCAGCTACCAATCAGGCACTCTCCGATTGCCAAAATCGCAAGCCCACTACGGAATACATCACGAAGAATACGCATTCCAGCTCCATGGAACAGACCGTGACCTTCCGCCAAGGCAAGTACACCGTCGATGCCGCCCAGCTCCCCAACGTTGAGCGCGTCGCCACTTTCCTCAAAAACCACCCCGAGGCTACCGTAAGCATCAAGGGCTACGCTTCGCCCGAGGGCAGCGCCGAAATCAACGCCAAGATTGCCAAGGCACGCGCAGAAGCCGTGAAGACCATCCTTGTTGAGAAATACAAGATTGCTGCCGAGCGTATCTCTGCCGAAGGACAGGGCGTAGGCAATATGTTCTCCGAGCCCGACTGGAACCGCGTGAGCATCTGCACCCTCGAGGAGAACAAGGAGTAATTGCCGAGAAGCAAGTTTTTCATTGAAACCATAGCCATGGGCTGCGTCATCGTCTGGCGTAGCCCATATTTTTTTTGTCATTCCATGCCGTCACGGAGAAAACTCCCTGCGCAGAGCGGCGTGATTTGCTCCGTGATGTTTTTTATTTTCAGGCAGATGTTTTTCACTATGTGCCTGAAAATTTTTCCTGTCCTATAAGAAAGTTTTTGTTACAAAGTTTGTAATACATGTTCAAAAGTTTTGAATAAACTTTTTCTGCGCAGATAGTGAAAAATATCAAGGAGAAAGGGAATAATATCTCCTTGACAGTAAAAAATATCTTGCTGAAAATTCAAAGTTTCAAGAGTAGGACGGCGATTCATAAGTTAGGTGGCATATAATTGAGGCGGGCTGTAAGCCCGCCCAAATCTTTTATTCCGATACGCCCGCCCCAAACCCTTAGTTCCATGTGGCGCACATAAAAAATAAAGGGCGGACGCGCTTTTTAGCACGTTCGCCCTAAATAATCTAATACCTATAACGCTATACGGGGAGGCTTAATAGTCGGCGTTGTTGGGGTCGAAGTTCGTCCAGCCGCTGAGCCAGTTGTCAGTGCCGAAAGCACCGATGAAGTTCACCTGGTCGAGACCTGCGGGTGCGCCTGCAAATGAGGCCGCGCTAAGCAGCGGGCTGCCGGCAAGAGGCATGAAGCCTTGCCCCACGCCGGGCACCAGAGTGCCGCCAAGGAGCATTTCGCTTGCGCTGGCGATCTTGTTGCCGGACTGTGCGAGGAAGAACTCGGAGGAGTAGGACTGGCGGTTGGCGTCGAGCACCTGATTGTTGCGGGCATCGTAGAGCACATCATCGTAAATCTTGTTGGCATCGCTGCCCGTTACGTCCATGTCGGCGAACCAGATGTTCTGCAACTTGATGTTGCCGGCCTTGGCGGCATCGACCGTGTTGCCCTTTTCGCCGTCGATAATCAGGCCGATGGGCCAGCCCATGGCGATGGAGTTGATGCAGTTGAGGCGTGAGCCGCGGCGGATTTGCATGGCACTCTGGAACTTGCCGAGGGCACTGCCGTTGTTGGGGAAGTAAGCGCCGCCGTTGATGAAGGTGCTGTTGTTGGCGAAGCCTTCAGTGTACTTCGGACCGATGAAGGTGATGTTGCTGAACGTGGCGGTGGTGAGGGGCTCTGCCGTGGAGCCGCTGGCGTCGTTGTCGCTCTCGAAGCCGTTGCTCTGGCTGCCGTCGGCTATGTGTCCGTCGCGCACCACGAGACCGTACTGCACTTTGCCGCTGAAGCCGTTGTCGGTGTCGAAGTCGTCGTCCCAGCCCTTATAGGCTACGAGATACTTAGCATTGACCGTACCGCCGAACCACTCGAAAGAGTCGTCGTTGGAATAGGACACCTGAATGTGGTCGAGCTGCGTGCCGCTGCCCACAGAGCCGAGCGTGAGACCGTTGATTTCCTTGTCGGTCTGGAAGGGATAGCCGGCAAATTCGATGCGCACGTAGCTGAGTGCGCCCGAGTTGTCAGCAGGATTGTTGCCGCCGTGCTTCGTGCGCGGACCGCCTTCAATCTGTGCCTCGCCGGCGTTGTGAGGCGCCTGGCCGCAGATGATGACGCCGCCCCAGTCGCCGGGCTTGCGGTTGCCCTTTTCGGCAGCAGAGGTGAAGACGATGGGGGCGTTGGCTGTGCCGCGTGCCCAGAGCTTACCGCCGCGCTCTACGATGAGGGCGGCTTTCGTCTTCTTGTCGCCGCGGATCACGGTGCCCGGCTCAATGGTCAGTTCTGCGCCGTTGGCGATGTATACCCAGCCGCGCAGTGTGTACGTGCCCTTGGGGAGGGTCTGCTTGCCGGTGAACACGAACTCCTGGTCGCCGTTGCCGATGACGTTGCCGTCGAAGAGGAGGTTGTCGGCGGCTTTCACGCCGTTGTCTTCGCTCCAGTTACGATTGTCGGTCTGCGAAGTGCCGCCGTTTTGGTTGTCGTTGTTTTCATCATCATCGCTGCATCCGCAGAAGAAAGCGGCGGAGCAGAGGGCTAAGGCCGCGAAGGCCACTCGGAAACTAAACGTTTTTCCTTTCATAAGTAATATAAATTGGTTAATAGTGGGGGCGGATACGCGCCCCGGAATTGTTTTTTTTGTAGACGAGTTGACAAGGAAATTTTCGTGCAAGCGAGTGCAATAGAACTGGCTCATATTGCCGAGCGCAGTCGAAAATCACGAAGTGAAACGAGTAGACGATATTTTTTTTGACGACAACCTAAACAACTTTTGACAACTGATTTCAGTGCTGCCGTTTTGTTATGACGACAACTGGGACAACTTTTTGACAACTTT
>JBJEAH010000275.1:0-3893 GCA_051868815.1 Alloprevotella sp. | reverse complement strand
GTTTTCCTCCTCAAATCCTATTACCATGCAATGGTGGCGGCTGCGAATGCCGCTGCCGCTGAGCGTGTGTCCCTCAAAGGGCGAACCGTCTCTGATGATGAGGCGGCGCACCGCGAGCCGCGCACCTCCCGAGGCCTCGGCCATATCGGCATACACCTCGCTCTGCAAGCGTGCGGCAAAGGCGGCGATGCCCGCGTCGTCGCCAATGGCCTCGATGCCGTCGCCGGGATAAATCTCGGTGTGGCCGTCGGGGATGTTGATGCGATAGTCGCCGCGCCTGATAGCCACCACCATCACGCCGTCGGTATGGCTCACGCTAAGTTCGGCAAGCGTGCACCCGCCCCAGCGCGAATTGGCGGGGATTTCGAGCTGCGCGATGTGTATGTTGCGGGCCTCGAGCCTGCGGGCGTAGGCCGGCATTCCCGCCACGGCGGCGCGGCGCGCGCTGACCTCGCGGATCTTGAGATTTTGCATAAACGTGCGCTCCATCTTGATGCTCACCCACTTTACGCCGCGCGAGGCCACCATGCCTGCCACGATGAGCAGAGAGGCGGCCACGTGGAACGGCCACCAGAAGGGCGAGAGGAAGTCGAGCACATAGTACACCACGGCGGCGGCCAGCAGGTAGCGCACCGCAAAGGTGTTCCACAGCCCGACCTGAGCCAGGCGGCCGCGCCGCGCGATGCTTTTCCATTCCTCCGAATGGTTCTTGCGCATCACAATGGCACGCAGGAAGGGCGAGGCGACCAATATGGTCAAAACGCCGCACACCACGTTGCCGGGCCAATGCCCCAGCACGCCGCGCGAGGCGGGTAGGAGCGAGGCGAAGGAGATGCCCACAGCCGCCACGCAGAGCGTAGCGTAAGCCACGGTGATGCCCGTCAGGGCGATGAGCAGGCGTTTCCAGTCGGAAGCGTCGCCCGTCTTCTTGGCGCGGCGGCCGCGCGGGGCGTGTCCTGCCATGCGCCGCACGGGCTTCGGCAGGGCACGCTCCAACCATTCGTAGGCCGGGGTGGCGGCGCGGATCATGTAAGGGGTGAGAAACGTGGTGATGATGCTCACCGCCACCACCACGGGATAGAGAAAGTCCGCAGTCACGTGGAGCGACACGCCGAGGGCGGCGAGGATAAAGGCAAATTCACCGATTTGCGCCAAAGAAAAGCCACACTGCACCGCCACGCGCAGCGGCTGCCCCGAAAGCAGGAAACCCGTCGTGCCGAATACGGCCTGCCCCACGATGATGGCCACGCAGATAGCCAATATTGGCAGCCAGTATTCCGCCAGCACGGCGGGGTCGACCATCATGCCGACGGAGACGAAGAAGATGGCGCCGAAGAGATCCTTTACGGGAGCCGTGACACGCTCAATGCTCTCCGCCTCGACCGTCTCGGCCAGAATACTGCCCATCATAAACGCGCCGAACGCGCTGCTATAGCCCGCCTTCGACGCAATCACCACCAAGAGGAAGCACAGGCCCACGCTGACCACTAGCAGCGTCTCGCGGTTCATCCACTTCCGCGTGCCGCGCAGGAACAGCGGCACCACGTACACGCCCACTACGAACCAGAGAATGAGGAAGAAACCGAGTTTGAGCAGGCTGCCCATCAGTTCCGCGCCCTCGAAATGGCGCGATACGGCCAGCGCGCTCAGCACCACCATGAGCAATATGCCGAGAATGTCTTCGAGGATAAGCACGCTCAGCACCTCGCCGGCAAACTTTTGCTGCCGCAGTCCGAGGTCGTCGAGGGCTTTATAGATGATGGTGGTGGACGACATGGCCAGCATGCCGCCGAGGAAGAGGCTGTTCATGCTGTCCCAACCGAAAAGCGTGCCCAAAAAACGGCCTACGCCGATCATGCAGAACATGACGGTGCAGGCCGCTATGACGGGGCCGATGCCCATTTTGACGATTTTCTTGAAGGAAAACTCGAGCCCGAGGGTGAACATCAGGAAAATCACGCCGATTTCCGACCAGAGGTGTATGCTCGTCAAGTCCTCCACCGACGGCGTGTAGGGCATGTGCGGGCCGGCGAGAAAGCCTGCCACGATATACCCCAGCACGAGCGGTTGCTTGAGACGCTTGAAGATCAGCGTCACCACGCCCGCCACGATGAGGATGAGCGCAAGGTCGGAAATCAGGGGCGCAAGGTTGTCCATAAATCAGCTCTTGCTTCGTCCCACTCTCTCGCAGATTTTCACTACCACCATCGAGGCTTTCTCCAGCGAGGGTATGGGCAGGAACTCGTGCGGGCCGTGGAAGTTCAGGCCGCCGGCGAAGATGTTGGGGCAAGGCAAACCCTTGAAACTAAGCTGTGCACCGTCGGTGCCGCCTCGAATGGCACGCACGCGCGGCTGAATGCCACAGTCCTTCATGGCTTCGAGGGCGGTGTCGATGATGTGCATCACGGGCTCCACCTTCTCGCGCATATTATAATATTGGTCGGCAAGGGTTACCTTCACCGTGCCTGCGCCGTACTTCCTGTTGAGCAGTTCGCCCACGGCAGCGGCATATTCCTTGCGCTCCTCGAAGCGGGCACGGGAGTGGTCGCGAATGATGTAGGTGAGCGAGGCTTTCTCCACGTTGCCGCTCATGCTAAGCAGGTGGTAGAAACCCTCATACTCGGCGGTGCGCTCGGGCGTTTCGGCGGCGGGCATCAGGGAAACGTATTCCGTGGCCACGCGGGCGGCGTTGACCATCTTGTTCTTTGCATAGCCAGGGTGGACGCTCACGCCCGTCACCTCTACCTTGGCAGAGGCTGCGTTGAAATTCTCAAATTCCAGTTCTCCCAACTCGCCGCCGTCCATGGTGTAGGCAAAGTCGCAGCCGAATTTCTCCACGTTGAAGCGGTGTGCGCCGAGGCCGATTTCCTCGTCGGGGTTGAAGCCCACGCGGATACGCCCGTGCTTGATTTCCGGGTGCGCGATGAGGTAGACCATGGCCTGCACGATTTCGGCGATGCCCGCCTTGTCGTCCGCGCCGAGGAGCGTGTGGCCGTCGGTCACGATGATGTCCTCACCCACGTGGTCGAGCAATTCGGGAAACTTCTTCGGCGAGGTCACGATGCCTGCCGCCTCGTCGAGCACAATGTCGCCGCCATCGTAGTCCTTGACAATACGCGGCTGCACGTCCTTGCCCGAGCAGTCGGGGCTTGTGTCCATGTGGGCGATGAAGCCCACGGTGGGCACCGCCTCGTCGGTGTTGGCAGGGAGCGTGGCATAGACGTATGCGTGCTCGTCAATTTCCACTTCCGTAAGCCCGATGCCTTCCAGCTCTTCTTTCAAGAAGCGTGCCAAGACCCATTGCTTCTCCGTGCTCGGAGTGGTCTCGGCATCTTCTGCCGACTGGGTGTCGAAACTTACGTACTTCAAAAATCTTTCTACGATGGTCATAATGAGTAATTGAGTTTTAGCAGGGGCGTTTTGCAAAGATAGTGCAAGGCGAGAGCAGAAGACCCAAGCTTGCTTGATGTCTTATGCCGAGCCGCAGCCTATCTTATTAAAAACGCCCGCCACGTAAATGGTCTATATTTAAAATTCGTCGTTAGCGTACAGGTAGTCGAAGGTGCATTGCTTCCATTCGAAGATTTCTTCGGGCTTGAAGAAGCGTGCCAGTTCCACCTTTGCCGTTTCGGGCGAATCGGAGGCGTGCACGATGTTTTCCTGGAAGCTCACGCAATAACTGCCTCTGATGGTGCCGGGAGCGGCGTTGCGGCCGTTGGTCGGGCCTGCCAGCGTGCGCACGGTAGCGATAGCGTCCACGCCTTCGAGGCAGAGCGCCACTACGGGAGCGGTCATCATAGAGTCCTTCACGCGCTGGAAGAATGGTTTTTCAGCGAGGTGGGCGTAGTGCTCGGAGAGCAGTTCATCCGTGAGTTGCATCATCTTCATAGATC
>JBJEAH010000274.1:0-3932 GCA_051868815.1 Alloprevotella sp. | reverse complement strand
GAAGCATCTCTTTGAATTATCAAGAAGCATGAAGTTCACGCTTATTATAGATGAGTTCCAAGAGTTTCAGAACATCAATCCTTCTTTGTTCAGCGACTTGCAAAACATGTGGGACACGTATCGGGGAGATACAAACATGAACCTTGTGCTCAGCGGCTCTGTGCTTTCCATGATGCGGCGCATATTCACTGATGCGCATGAACCGCTTTTCGGCCGCGCTGACAATATTATAAACTTACGGCCTTTCTCTATAAAAGTAATCAAAGAGATTTTGCGCGATTATCACCCGCAGCACACAAACGAAGACTTGCTTGCGCTTTACACCATAACTGGCGGCACGCCGAAATATATCGAGTTGTTTTGCGATAACGGGTATATAACAGCAGACGCCATGCTTAGGTTTGCAGTTTCACGTATGTCGCCTTTTATTGATGAGGGGCGCAATCTGCTGATAACGGAGTTCGGACGTGACTTTGGCACCTATTTTTCCATCCTCATGTGCATCGCCCGAGGATTGTCGTCGCAAGCGCAAATTACCGCCGCGTTGGGCGGCCTGTCCATAGGCGGGCACCTCGAAAGACTGGAGCAGACATATAATATTATTGAGAAATACCGACCGGTGTTGTCGAAGCCGGGCAGCAGGAGCAAGGTGCGGTTTAGGCTTTGCGACAACTTCCTGCAATTCTGGTTTCGTTTTATCGAGCATAACCGTTCGCTGGTTGAACTTGACAATTATAATGATTTGTTGGACATAGTGCTGCGCGACTACCCCACTTATTCCGGCATGTTGCTCGAAAAGTATTTTCGACAGAAACTCATTGAGGAGGGCGGTTTCAGGGAAATGGGTTCATGGTGGGAAGCCAAAAGCGGCAAGGAAGCAAACGAAATAGACATTGTGGGCATACGCACGAGCAACAAAACGGCATTGCTTGCAGAGGTAAAGCGCAACGCCCGTAATTATGACCATAAAGTATTTATGGAAAAGGTGGAGCATATCAGAAATAAGGTGTTGTCGGGATATGAAATAGAAACCCGGCTTTACACTATGGAAGATATGTAAAAGTGTCGCCATATTTATAGATAATTGCTCCTTGAAACTTCCTATACACGCCTTTATCGCTGAGTTTCTGCTAAGAAATTAGTAAATTTGCACGTTAAGCGACAGAACCCCTATTGCTTATGTCTGCCGCAAAATATATAAAATGATCAGCGTAAAAGAAATACTGTCGAATTTAGGCATTGCCGCGTTGAGCGCGATGCAGCAGCAGGCGAGCGACACGTTCCACGAAACGGGCCGCTACGTGCTGCTTTCGCCAACAGGGTCGGGCAAAACTCTGGCATACCTGTTGCCGCTCTGCCGCGACATAGATACCGAAAGCGATGAGCTGCAGGCCGTTGTGATTGTGCCCTCGCGCGAACTGGCTTTGCAAAGCCACGACGTGCTGACGCGCATGAAGTGCGGCGTGCGCTCCCTGTGCCTCTACGGCGGCCGCCCGACAATGGAGGAGCACCGCAGGCTCGTGGCCGTGAAGCCGCACGTGGTGTTTGCCACGCCCGGCAGGCTCAACGACCATTTGGACAAAGAGAACTTTTCTACCGCCTGTATCGCCACGCTCACGGTGGACGAATTCGACAAATGCCTGGAATTCGGTTTTCTCGACGAGATGCAGGCTGCCGTGACGCGTCTGCCGGCCTTGAAGCGGCTGATGCTCACTTCCGCCACCGACATGGAGAGCATTCCGCAGTTCATACGCCGCTGCGCCGTGGCAGACCGCGCGGGCGTGCGCACTGTAAACTTCCTCGGAGAGGCGGAGGCGCGGGAGGAACGGCTTGAAGTAAAGACCGTGCCCGCACCGCAAAAGGACAAGCTCGAAACCCTTGCCCGGCTGCTCTCGGCCCTGCGCGGCGAACCGGCAATGGTGTTTGCAGGCTATCGCGAAAGCGTGGAGCGTATCCGCAAATATCTGGTATCAGAAAAGTTTGCCGCCGAGGCTTACCACGGCGGCATGGAGCAGGACAAGCGCGAGCGTGCGCTCTACAAGTTCCGCAGCGGCTGCTGCAACGTGCTCGTCTCTACCGACCTCGCCGCCCGCGGGCTGGACATACCCGAGGTGCGCCACATCGTGCATTACCACCTGCCTGCCAACGAGGAAGCCTTTATCCACCGCAGCGGGCGCACGGGGCGCTGGGACGAAACGGGCAACGTATATATTATTGTAGGTCCGGAAGAGCATGCGCCTGAATTTATTGGCGAAGCCGCCGAATGGAACGTGGACGGCGAGCGCATCAATCCCGTCAGCCCCGCGTGGGTGACGCTCTACATAGGGCGCGGCAAGAAGGACAAACTCAATAAAGTGGACATTCTCGGCTTCCTCTGCAAGAAAGGCGGGCTGACGGCCAAGGACGTGGGGCGCATTGACGTGGCAGACCGTTTCGCCTACGTGGCCATCGCGGCGCGAAAGCTCAACCTGCTGATGAAAAACATCGCTGGCGAGAAAATCAAGGGAATGAAAACGATTATTCAACCGATTAAGCAGTGAGAATTATAAGAAAACAAGTGGACGATTAAAAAAATAAGTTTAGACGACAACAAAGACAACAAAAGACAACTCTTAAAGCTTTGAAACGCATTGCTCGATAAGACGACAACCTAGACAATCGGGCGTATCTTATACGCCCGCCTTGCACGCAAAGAGACAACTGAAAGTTGTCAAGAAGTTGTCCCTGTTGTCGTCATAACAAAAATGGAAACACTTAAAAATAAGTTGTTTAGAGTTGTTTAAGTTGTCGTAAAAATATATTTTCTATAATCTCGTTTACTAACAACTCATTGACTTTATAAAGCACGAATATATTTTTATGGAAATCAAAATACGCGAACAGCAAATCATTGAAGCCGCCGCCAAGGGCATGGACGAGTTTGTGCAACTCTTTACCGACAGCATTGCCGAAGCCGCGGGCGGAGAACTCAATGCCGAAGCCTTGGAGAAGCTCTCGGCCGACCAAATCACGCTCTGGGGCTACTGCATACTGCGCGAGGAGGTGATGGACGGAGGTTTTATCCAGTTAATCCATAACGGCTACGCCCCTTTCTTTTTCCACAATCCCTTTGCCAAGGCCATGGAACAGTGGGGGCTGCCCGAGCTGGCGAAGCTCGTTAAAAAAGCCCGCCGCCTCTATGAACCCAACCGGGACGAACTGACAAAGCCCTGCACCGACGAGGAGTTTATGTCGCTTTTCGAGCGTTTTCCGAAATTCGACGATCTGGACGATGCCTTCGTGGAAGAAGAAGAAGGCTTCACCGCCGCCATTGCAGAGTATATTGACAACCACATCGAAGCCTTCGCAGAAGTCGAGAAATAAGCAGTACGAAATTTTATGGGAAAAGAAAAACTGATACCCGCCTCGCGCATCAACATCAAGAACAAGCGTGCCGAGCACGACTTTCTCGTGGTGGACAAGTACACCGCAGGCATTGTGCTTACGGGCACAGAGATCAAGAGCATACGAGCCGGCAAGGCAAGCCTCGTGGATACGTTCTGCTATATCCACAACGGCGAGATGTGGGTGAAAAACATGTATATCGCCGAATACGATCGCGGTTCGTACAACAACCATCTGCCGCGCCGCGAGCGCAAACTGCTGCTCAACCGCAAGGAAATCCGTTCGCTGTTTGAGACCACGCGCTCGCCCGGCTTCACCATCGTGCCCCTGCGCCTCTACATCGACGAGAACGGCCGTGCCAAACTGGTCATCGCCCTCTGCCGGGGCAAAAAGGAATACGACAAGCGCAACACGCTCAAGGAAAAGCAGGACCGCCGCGAAATGGACCGGGCAATTAAGAATAGGCTGTAAGGGAAGAAACCAAGCGTTGCCAATTATTTGGTCGTCATGCCCAAACCGGCAATTTTTCCCCTAAAAAGGCATTATAT
>JBJEAH010000273.1:0-19932 GCA_051868815.1 Alloprevotella sp. | reverse complement strand
GCAATGCGGCTGCCAAGAGGACGAAATATTTGGCGAAGTTTTTCATTATTTCTTTTGATATGCGTTTGAATTACTCTATCCGTTGCTGAATTTTGCTTCAAAAGTACTTATTTATTGCGAATATCTTATAGGAAAAAACCTATTTTTTGTATTTTTGCATAAGATAGGCGGCGGCTCGGCAGTCAAAGTAAAACTTTATTGCTCTCGCCTTGCACTATCTTTGCAGAGATTTACACGATTAGAACGGCTTTCTTTCGGGCCGCATTTATTATTATGGTATCTTTCAAGCACAACTTGTCCGCTGTCGTGCGGAGGCGCATCATGCGCTGCGTCCTCGCGCTTGCGCTGTTCTGCCCCGCCTGTTCGCTCTCCGTCGGGGCGCAGACGCAGAAGGTGGTGACCCATGAGGTGAAAAAGGGGGAGACTCTCTACAAGATTTCTCACGATTACGGTGTCAGTATCGACGACATCATCGAGCGTAACCCTATTCTCAAGACCGAACCTCTTAAAGCGGGTCAGACGGTCCGCATCGCCCTACCCTTGTCGGTGAGCACCGCCGCCGTGGACGGTGCGCCGACCTCCCCGTCAGCCTCTTCCGCACCCGCCGGCTCACAGCCGCGCACCGCGCCCATCAGCTATAAGGTGCAGAAAGGCGAAACGCTGTGGAGCATAGCCCGTGCCCACGGCATTACGGTCGATGCGCTCATCGCCGCCAACCCGGAGATGCAGAAGGCGGGATATAAATTGAAGAAAGGGCGCACGATTACGATTCCCGCCAATATGCCCGCCCCTGCCGCCACCGTTTCCAAAGGGCTTGCCTCGGTAAACATTTCTGTTATCCTGCCTTTGCAGGCCGGCGGCGTTGTGGCCACGCGCAGCACGGAGTATGTGCGCGGCATGTTGCTGGCTGTCAGTCAGCTCAAAAAGCAAGGGCGCAACGTCGTGCTGCATGTTTACGAAGAACCCGCCTCCGGCCAGAGCCTGCGCGGCGTGATGCAGCGCGTCTGTGCACACGGTGCCGACCTTATCGTCGGTCCCGTCTATCCTGACCATTGGAGCGAGGCCATTGCGCTTAGTCCCGGCGAAACGAAAATCGTTGTGCCGTTTTCTTCAAAGGTGCAGCAGATTGCCACCTGCCCGCGCCTCTTCATGCTCAACGCGCCGCAGCAAAACGAGGCCGCTATGATTGCCGACCTCGTTGCGTCGAGTTTTCACAGGGACAATACTCACATTATTTTCCTTACTCACAACGTGGGCGATGCCAAGGCCGACAAGCAAAGCGTTGCGTCGTCGCTTACCCGCCGGGCGGTTGTCGACGGATACAAACATATTGCGCTGCCTTCGTCGTCGGAACTCACCGTTTTGAAAAACGCGGTCAAGAAAGGCATGTTCAACCTGCTTGTGACGGACGCCTCTGACGCCGACACGCAGCAGCGTATGCAGAGCATGGTCACCGCACTGCGCCAAACGCTGCCCTCGGGCACTACCCTCGCGCTGCTGGGTTACGAAACTTGGCTCGACCGCGCAAGCACTAATTCCGCCCTGCGCAACGGGCTTTACTCTTCCGACACCTACGTGGCTGCCACGGCCTTCTATTATCCCTATACCACGGCCGCCATGGCCTTTGAGGCGGATTATAAAAAGTGGTTCGGTGCCGAACTCCTCACGGTTTCGCCCCGCATGGCCCCGCTCGGTTTCGACACGGCCCTTGCCTTTGTCAACGGCTTCTCTGCCTACGGCAAGGCTTATGCCGCCCAGCGCCAGCAGCTCCCCTTCCTGCAAAGCGACCTCCGCTTTTCCAAAGTTTCCGACCAAGGCGGCTACGTGAACCAAAGCGCTTGGCTCATTCACTATAAACCTAATATGCAAATAGATAAAATCGCCAAAACGCGATGATACGGCTTTTCTCCACAATCCTAAAAACGCTTCTCGCTTTTTCTTTTTTTGCCTTCCCCGCACAGCTTTCGGCGCAGGTGGGCTCGGCGCGCCGCGCCTTAGCCTTGGGCGTTAACGGGGGCGTGGTGCTCAACAGCGTCGGGTTCGACCCGACCGTGAAGCAGACGATGCACCTCGGCCCTTCGTTCGGCATTACATTCCGCATGACGAGCGAGAAATATTTCAAGTCGCTCTGCGCCTTGCAGATAGAGCTTAACTACGCCCAGCTTGGCTGGAAGGAAGAGGTGCTCAACGGCAACGGCGAGCCTTTGCCCGACACCTTTTCGCGCAATATGAACTACCTCCAGCTGCCTTTCCTCGCCCGAATGGGTTGGGGCAAGGAGAAAAACGGCGTTCTCGGCTTTATCCTCGCCGGCCCTCAGCTGGGCTATTGTTTTAGCGAGGCTTCACAGCGCGGTTCGTCGTGGACGCTGGACGCTGCCACCGGCCTGCCCGACCGACCCAACGGGCTCTGCACGCAATACGACTTGAGCGTGCAGCGGCGCATAGACTACGGCATTACGGCCGGCGCGGGCATGGAACTGAGCACGAAGATCGGCCATTTCATGATAGAAGGGCGTTATTATTATGGCCTTGGAGATTTCTTCGACAATGCCAAGAAGGACGTGTTCGGCCGCAGCAACAACAACACGATTGTGGTGAAATTCACCTATCTCTTCGATGTGCGCAAAGAATATTCCGACATCAAATAGGCGCAAATCCATCGCCGTGCGCCGCCTGCACCTGCCCGACGGAACGGTGCTGCCCATGCAGGTTGTAGAGTTCGACTGCGCGGGCTCTCCCCTCGCCTACCACTCCCTTTGCGGCGAGGAGGCTTTCACAGAGTGGCGCGGCGGCGATTATTATTGGGGCGTAAAGTAGTTTTTGGGACAAAAGAGAAATAAGCCCTCCCTTTCACGGCATTCCAGCCCCCGCGTGTTTGAACACGCCCTTACGTGATTGCCGCAACCCTCTTATATGAGCGCAAAAAGTATCTGCGCAGACAGTATTTATTTCCCCGGGGATAATTTTTCTGTCTGCGCAGATATTTTTTGATGTCCCCTTGCAATTTTTTTCTATCCTATAAGGAAAAGTTTGTTACAAAGTTTGTAACACATATTACAAAGTTTGTAACACGTATTACAAAGTTTGTAACGGCCGTTACAAAGTTTGTAACAAACTTTTTCTTAGCGGATAATGAAAAATAGCAAGGAGGAAGGGAAAATTATCGCGGGGATAGTAAGATTTTTCCCGGGGATAATGGGGGCGGCGTGCAAGGAGGCGGCGGCGATGATTTGAAGAATTTGCACGATTTCGCGATTTTCTTATATGATAAAAAGGATTTAGGGGCGTGTTTTAGGGAAAATTAAATATAAGAAAGGGCGAAAAGGAGTAATTTTGCAGGTAATTATGCGAGCCATATAGGAAGGCTCCGCAAAGCAGTGGAATAATCACACTATACAATATTATAATAATGACTGAAACAACCGACATCAGAGAACTTAACGCCCTGATAGAACGCGAAACGGGCTTCGTCAGCGAACTCACCGACGGCATGGCACGCACCGTCGTGGGACAGAAACACCTCGTGCGCTCACTGCTCATCGCCATGCTGGCCGACGGACATATCCTGCTTGAAGGTATGCCTGGACTTGCCAAAACATTGGCTATCAAGACGCTGTCAAAACTTGTTGAAGGAAAGTTTAGCCGCGTGCAGTTTACGCCCGACCTCTTGCCCGCCGACGTAATCGGCACGCTCATTTACAGCCAGCGCACGGAGCAGTTCAACGTGAAGCACGGCCCGATCTTTGCGAATTTCGTGCTTGCCGACGAAATCAACCGTGCTCCCGCTAAGGTACAGAGCGCATTGCTCGAAGCCATGCAGGAACATCAGGTGACCATCGGCGAAGACACGTTCCGCCTGCCCGAACCTTTCCTCGTACTCGCCACGCAAAACCCCATCGAGCAGGAAGGTACGTACGAATTGCCCGAGGCGCAGGTGGACCGTTTCATGATGAAGGTCATCGTGGACTATCCCACTCAGGAGGAAGAAGCACGCATCGTGCGCGCCCACCTCAACGGCGCCATTGCCAACGAGGTGCAGCCCGTCACCGATGCCTCGCGCATTCTCGATGCCCGCACCTACGTGAAGCGCGTGTATGTAGACGAACGCATTGAGCGTTACATCACCGACCTTGTGCAGGCCACGCGCTCGCCCGAACGCTACGGTCTGAAAGACATCAAGCCTTACATCGGTTTTGGCGGTTCTCCGCGTGCCTCTATCAACCTTGCCCTCGCGGCTCGCGCCTGTGCCTTTATCCGCCGCCGCGGCTACGTGATTCCCGAAGACGTGCGCGAAGTGGTGTTCGACGTTCTGCGCCACCGCATCGGGCTTACCTATGAAGCCGAAGCCGCAGAAGTTAAGGCCGACGACCTTATCGCACAGATTTTGAGCAAGGTGGAAGTGCCTTAAAAATGATGGAAATTTGGTTGTGTCGCTTAAAAATGACAGACGCTAATGCCCTGAAAGGGCAAGATAGAACAGCGCAGGGGCTTGCCCCTGCGAGAGGGCATTTCTCCACGATTGCCCCTGTAAGGGGCTAATAATATAAATGCCTGAAAAGTGTGAATTATAAGCCCTTTACAGGGGCAATCAAACAAGCAACGCGCCACGTAGGGGCAAGCCCCTACGCTGTTCTATTAGCCCCTTTCAGGGGCAACGTAACAAGAAGTCGTCAAAGGTTCTTCCCTTAAATTTGTAATATAACCCCTCCATCCTCATGGAAACCACTGAACTGTTGCGAAAGGTGCGGCGGATAGAAATCAAGACGCGCGCGCTGACCAACAATATCTTTGCCGGCGAGTACCACTCGGCGTTTAAGGGGCGCGGTATGTCGTTTGCCGAAGTGCGCGAATACCAGCCCGGCGACGACGTGCGCGACATCGACTGGAACGTGACGGCGCGACTCAACCGCCCGCACGTAAAGGTGTTTGAGGAAGAGCGCGAACTCACGGTGATGCTGCTTGTGGACGTGTCGCGCAGCAGCGATTTCGGTACGAAGGAGCGCACCCAGCGCGAACTTTCTGCAGAGATTGCCGCCACTATCGCCTTTTCTGCCATGCAGAACAACGATAAGGTGGGCGTGCTCTTCTTTACCGACCGCCCCGAACGCTTCATTCCGCCCAAGAAAGGGCGCGGACATATCCTTTACATCATTCGCGAACTCCTCGACTTCGAGCCGCAAGGCAGCCGAACGGACATCGGCGCGGCGGTGGAGTATCTCACGCGCGTGATGACCAAACGGTGCATCTCGTTCCTCATCAGCGACTTCATAGACCGCAGCGACTATTCGCGCCCCATGATGATTGCCGCCCGAAAGCACGACCTCGTGGGTATCCGCGTGGCAGACCGCCGCACCGTGGAACTGCCTGCCGTGGGGCTGATTAAGGCCGAGGACGCAGAGACCGGGCATGAGTGTTACATAGATACCGACAGCCGCCGCGTGCGTGAGCAGTACGCCAAAGGCTGGCGGCAGTTGTGCGAAAGGGGCGACGAGCAAATGCGCCGCTGCGGCGTGGACCACACCACCGTGATGACGGACGAGGACTATGTGCGACCGCTCAAAAAACTATTGGGCGGGAGATAAATACGACTGTTATGCATCGACTATACACATATATATATATTGTGTGCCTTACGCTCGGCATCGCTTTGCCGAACGCCGCCGTCGCACAAATTACCGTGGAGGCACGCCTCGACAGCACGAATATCCTCATCGGCCAGCAAGTGATGCTGCGTGCCAAGGTGAAGGCCGCGAAAGGCAGCCGCGTGGACTTCCGCCACTTCGCGCCGGGCGACACGCTCACGCGCGGCGTGGAGGTAATCGCCTCGGGCGAGCCGGACACCGTGTACGAAGACGGCGGCAAGCGCATGGTACTCACCAAGCCCTATGCCATAACCTCTTTCGACTCCGCCCTGTATCGCCTGCCGCCCGTAGAGGTGATCGTTGACGGCAAAACCTTTCACTCCGCCACGCCCTTGGCTTTGAAAGTAAATACCGTGCGGGTAGATACCACCCACACCGACCAATACACCGGTCCGCACGCGCCCGTTGCCCCGCCCTTCGAGTGGAACGCCCGCCTGCTGGGCGAAAGCGCGGCGATGCTGCTCCTGCTGGTCGCCGTGATATGGTTGGCCGTCAGGCTGTCCGACCGCCGTCCGCTGGTGCGCCGCGTGGTGATCTATCCCCCCGCCCCGCCCCACGAGACCGCGCTGACCGACATCACGCGCCTCAAAGACGCGAAGGAGGAAGCCAAGGCCTATTACATGAAACTTACGGACACACTGCGCACCTACCTGCAAGGCCGTTACGGATTCAATGCCCGCGAGATGACATCGGGCGAAATCCTCGATGCCCTCGAAGGTTTGCAAAACGATGAGCAGGCCCGCGCAGAATTGCAGGAAATTCTCGGCACCGCCGACCTCGTGAAGTTCGCCCGCTACGAAGTAGGGCTTTCCGAACAAGAGCGCAGTCTGATGCAGGCCGTGAATTTCGTGAACGAAACGAAGTATGTGCCCGCCGAAAAACCGCAGCCTAAAATCGTGTACGAAGAGGTGGACGGCAGCAGGCAAAACATGATACGCCACATGCTCACTGCCGCGCTCACCCTCTGCACCGCCGCGCTCCTCGCAGCCACGGCCTACACGCTATATGATTTCTACAACTGTTTCTTATAATCATCTGTAATACAATATAAGAGATGACTTTTGCAAATCCGCTTTGCCTGCTGTTGCTCTTGCTGCTCATACCTTACGTGTTGTGGCACTTCCTGCTGCAACGCGGGCACGAGCCGACGCTGCGCCTTGCCTCCACCGACAGCCTGCGCCAGATGCCCGGCACGCTGCGCACGCGGCTCATTCACCTGCCTTTCCTGCTGCGCATCATCAGTTTCTCGCTTTTGGTCATCGTGCTGGCGCGCCCGCAAACGTCGAACGCCCTGCGCAGCAGCGAGACCGAGGGCATCGACATCATGATGGCGATGGACGTCTCCACGAGCATGATGACGCAAGACGTGCGCCCCAACCGCCTCACCGTGGCGAAAGAGGTGGCATACGACTTCATTTCCAACCGCCCGAACGACAACATCGGCCTGATGCTCTTCGGCGGCGAGGCCTTCTCGCAATGTCCGCTCACCACCGACCACAAAACGCTGCTCGGCATGTTCCGCAGCGTCACCTGCGACTGGCAGGCGCAGGGCATCATTGCTCCCGGCACCGCCATAGGCATGGGCATCGCCTCGTCGGTGGCGCATCTTGAGCGCAGCAAAGCAAAGAGCAAGGTCGTTATTCTCCTGACCGACGGCGAGAACAACGCCGGCGACATCTCGCCGCTCACCGCCGCCGACATCGCCAAGAAATGCGGCGTGCGCGTATATACGATTTTGCTCGGCGTAGACGGCAGCAAGCAAAAAGTGCCTGTGGCGCAGTTGCCCGACGGCGAAGTTTACGAGGCCTCGGTGGAGACGCACAACTCTCCCGCCACGTTGCAAGAGATTGCGCAGACCACGGGCGGCGTGTTCTATCAGGCCAGCACGAAGAGGGGCTTGCAAGAAATTTACCAAAACATCGACCGCCTCGAAAAGACCAAGCTCCGCGTGCAAAACTACGACCGCCGCTATGAAGCCTATGCGCCGTTTGCCATCGGCGCGTGTGTCGCCCTTTTGCTCGAACTCCTGCTCGGCATCACGTGGTTCAGGAGATTGCCGTAAGGGGAAAGGGAAAAGCCATAGAAGATTTTGATAAAAACCAAACAAACCCATTTACAATGGGATACCTTTCCGTTGCTATCTCGATAGCATCAAAGTCTCACGGGTTTTTAATGGTTTTTACCTTGCGGCGTTTGAAGCGGGCGGGCACCGACCGCAGACGCTGGGATTAAAGACGAGCATAAACCGAAAGGCTTTAATGCTCGGCGTTAAGACCGGCGGCGTAGCCCGCAGGGCTTCAAACGAAGCAAGATGTTTTTCATGGTTTTTATCCAAAACATTCGATAAACCAATCAACGCGTAATAACAATAATTTCCGGGCGCACCACCGCGCCCCGACCGCAAACAAACAATATGTTCCGCTTTCAAAATCCTGAATATTTCTACCTGATGGGCATTTTGCCCGCGATGGTACTCATATATATATGGAGCGCGTGGCGCGCCAACCGCCGCAGCCGCCTTTTCGGCGACAAAGAACTGGTGGAAAGAATGACCAAAAACCGCTCCCGCGTCCGCCCGCACATCAAGTTCGGCCTGCTGCTCCTCGCCCTCGCAGCCATTATCACCGCCCTCGCACGTCCGCAACTCGGACTTAGCAAAGAGACGGAACAGAAAAACGGCATAGAGGTGGCGGTGATGCTCGACGTGTCCAACTCCATGCTGGCCCGCGACGTCAGCCCCAACCGCCTCGAAAGGGCAAAGATGCTCGTGTCGAACCTCGTGGATAAGATGCAGAACGATAAAGTGGCTTTCGGCATCTTTGCCGGAGAGGCTTATCCCCAACTGCCCATCACGCAAGACTACGCCTCCGTGAAAATGCTGCTCAATGCGCTCAACACGGACGCGGTGACCCTGCAAGGCACCAACATCGCCGCCGCCATCGAACTGGCATCGCGCAGTTTCACCGACAACAAGCAGGTGGGCAAGGCTATCCTGCTCATCACCGACGGCGAAGGGCACGAAGGCGGCGCAGAAGAGGCGGCCAAACAGGCGGCAAAGGACGGACGCAAAATTTACGTACTCGGCATCGGCAGTACCTCGGGCACCGAAATTCCCACCCCGGAGGGCTACATGACCGACCGCAACGGAAACGTGGTGCGCACCGCGCTCAACGAGCAGATGTGCCGCGACGTGGCCAAAGCAGGCGACGGCATTTACATTCACATCGACAACTCGAACATTGCGCAGAAAAAACTCGCGGCCGAACTCGACCAACTGCAAAAAGTGTCGTCTTCAACGAGTTATGACACCTACGACGAGCAGTTCCGCGCCTTTGCCCTCATCGCGCTCCTGATTTTAGTCATCGAGTTCTACATCTTTGAGGCGCAGAACCCGTTTTTCAACCGTTTCAAACTCTTCAAAAAGCAATGACACGCCTTTTCCGTATATTTTTTGTCCTCATCCTTGCCGCCTGTGCCCTTGATGCTGCCGCGCAGACGCAGCAGTGGAAACTCATGCACCAAGGCAACCGCGCCTTCCGCAACAATAAGTTCGACGAGGCCGCCGACTTTTACCGCGCCGCCCTGAAAACCAACGCTAAGGACGCGCGGGCGCATTTCAACCTCGGCGATACGTATCTGGCGAAAGGCGATATGAAGGCCGCAATGGCGGAATACGACTCCGTGGTCAGTCTTGAAAAAAATTCTGTGGTAAAGGGCATGGCATTCCATAATAGGGGCTACATCTATCAAAAGCAGGCAGACACGAATGCCAAGGAGAAGCAGCAGCTTTTGCGCAAGGCCATCGAAGAATATAAGAATGCCCTGCGCCTGCGCCCCAACGACGACGGCACGCGCTACAACCTTGCCCTCTGCCAAAAGCAACTCCGCGACGAGCAGAACAAGCAGGACCAGCAGCAACAACAGCAAAAGCAGCAGCAACAGCAGCAAAGCAAGGAGGAACAAAAGGACCAGAAACAGGACGACCAAAAGTCGCCCCAGCAGCAACAGGACAATAAGCAGGAACAGAAAGACCCTGCCACCGAACAATATCTCAACCTCTCGCGTCAGGCAGAAAAGCGCGCTCTGGAAAAGATCAAGAACGGCCAGCCCGTACATCGCGGCCTCGATAAGAATTGGTAAAACTGCGCTCTAAAAGCAACTCAACAATATGAACAAGCGACTACTCGCCTTAACCCTCACAATGTCACTCGCCTGCGCAGCCATTGCGCAGAGTTTCGAAGCCCAGGTGGAGAACCTCGGCAAATACTTTCGCCTAAGCTTTACCGTGTCGTCGAAAGATGCGGAACATTTCACGCCGCCCTCGCTCGCCGATTTTGAAGTGTTGAGCGGACCGGCGCAGTCGTCGTACAGCAGCATGCAGTTCGTCAACGGAAAAGTATCCCACAGCGAGTCCCTCAGTTTCACCTATATCATACGCCCCAAGAAAAGCGGGCAAATCACCATCGGCCCGGCTTCCGTTTCGGTGAACGGCAAGACGCTGCGCTCCAACTCCGTGAGCCTCACCGCTACGGCGGCTTCCCAATCCTCCGGCGGCGGGAGCGGCAAAAACCAAGGCGGCGGCATGGTTGAGTCGTCAGGCGTGCAGCAAAGCGGAACGCCCGTGACGCAGCGCGACCTCTTCATCGACGTCACGCCCACACGTACCACGGTTTACGAACAAGAAGCTGTGCTCCTCACCTACCGCATTCACGTGCGCCTCGGTGTGGGCTTGGCCAACACGACCCTCACGCGCCGACCGGATTTCAAGAACCTCATTTCGCAGGAAATACCAATCCCCGGCAACGAGATACAGATGAGCATGGAGCATCTCAACGGTGCGACCTACCGAACGGGGACTATTTTGCAGTATCTCGTATTCCCGCAGAAAGCCGGTGCGCTCACCATTCCCGGCTTGTCGTTCGACTGCACCGTTATCCAGCAGGACAATTCGCTCGATTTCGCCGACGCGTTTTTCAATGGCGGAGGCAGCATCGGCGTTCAGGTACAACGCAGCGTCAAGCCCCTGACACTGACAGTAAAGGAACTGCCCAAGCCAAAACCAGCCGCATTCTCGGGCGGCGTGGGACGCTTCAGCGTGAAAGGCGAACTGCTTTCGCCGGAACTGCGCACCAACGAACCTTGCACGTACCGCATCACAGTGGAAGGCACGGGCAACATGAAACTCATTGCCACGCCGAGCGTCATCTTCCCCAAGGATTTCGACATTTACGATCCCAAGACAGAGGAACAGACAGAAGCAACCTCCGAAGGACTGAAAGGCAAACTGACGTTCGACTATACCTTCGTGCCGCACAACAAAGGCGACTACGAAATCCCCGCCGTGGACTTCATTTATTTCTCGCCCGAGGAAAACCGCTACGTCACGCTTTCCACAAAACCGACCAAGCTCCACGTGCTGCAAGGCACGCGCTCCGCAGAAGATGCCGAGCGGGAAATGGAACTGCGCAATAGCGACATACGCCCCATCATCGCGGAAGCCGACGCGCAGTCGGAGAGCGTACTCGCTTGGGGCAGCCTGATATATTGGAACTTAAACCTCCTGCTGGCGTTCATCGCTTTCGTCGCCATTAAGGCCGTGCGCAAATACATGGCAGCCGAGGCCGACACCGTGGGCCGCAAGCGCAGCAAAGCGATCCGCACAGCCCGCAAGCGCATCGACGAGGCACGCAAGCAGTTGCAGGCAGGCGAGGCCGTGCCCGCCATAGGCGCGTTGCGCCAGGCCCTGACCGGCTACGTGGCAGATACGTTCAACCGTCCCGAGGCTGAGTTGACAAAAGAAACGATGTCGGAACTGCTGCAAACGAAAGGCATTGCCCAAGACACGATTGAGCGGTTCGCCAAAATGATTGCCGACTGCGACTTTGCCCGCTATGCACCGCAGGCGCAGGCTGCCACGATGGCGGAGGAACTCTTTGCCGGGGCAGATAAGATTATGAACGAGTTGGCATAAACCTTAAAGCATCAAAGCATCATGAAACGATATATCCTTCTTTTTTCCTTCCTTACAATTTTCATTGCCGGCTTTGCCCTCAACGCCGACTCGCTTTATCTGCAAAAAGACTATATAGGCGCGATGAAACTCTACGAAGAGCAGTTGAAAAAAACGCCGTCGGCACGCCTTTACTATAATCTCGGCAACTGCCATTACCGCTTGAACAATTACCCGAAAGCAGTGCTCAACTACGAGCGTTGCCTGAAACTCGACCCTGCCTGCAAGGACGCGCAGTTTAATCTCGACCTCATTCGCACGAAGTTGCCCGACCGCTTTGCGGAGAAGAGCGAAATGTTTTTCGTGCGCTGGTATCAGCAGGAATTGAATGCGCATAGTGCCACGGAATGGGGACTTATGGCCTTGCCGGCTTGGGCACTGACGCTCGTGCTCTTTGCCCTTTATCTCTTGCTGCGCAGTCCGTGGCAACGCCGCCTGAGTTTCGCGCTCTTCATCCTTAGCCTGCTCTTCACGCTCACGCTCCACGTTTTCGCCGCCGTGCGCAACCATCAGACGAAGACGGAGATACGCGCCGTGCTCATGCAGTCCACCGACACTTACACGCAGCCCGCCCTGACTTCAAAGAAGGACCGCGCCCTGCACGAGGGCACCGCCTTCCGAGTGACGGACACCTACGGAAAAGAATGGCTGCAAGCCGAACTGCCCGACGGCAAAACCGTGTGGCTGCCCGCAGCGAAAGCGGAATATGTCTTTAAGAATGGCAACAAATAAGAAAATGCTTACCGCCCGCTTCTCTCCCAACGACCGCATGTGCGACATCATCAGCCAAGAGTTTCACCTTCTGCAGATGATGTGCCGATTCGGCATACCTCTCGGCGTGGGCGAAAAGACGGTGAGCGAGGTGTGCGAGGCGGCAGGCGTGCACACACCCACCTTCCTCGCGGTGGCAAACTTTATGCGCACGGGTATGGCGGATAGCATCAAGGACGTGTCCGTGAAAGCCTTGGTAGACTACCTTAGCGGCAGCCACGACTATTTCCTGAACTTCCAACTGCCCACTATCCGCCGCAAACTGCTCGAAGCCATAGACTGCTCGGGACAGGACCACGTGGCACTGCTCATTCTCAAATTCTTCGACGAATATATGGGCGACGTCAGGGCGCACATGACCTTTGAAGACAAAAAAGTGTTCACCTACGTGCGCGGCCTGCTCTCGGGCGTGCGCCCCGACAACTACTCAATATGCCGTTTCTCAAAGAGCCACGTCGGGGTGGACAAGAAACTGCAAGAACTCAAAAACATCATTATTAAATACTACCACCCGCAAGCCACAGGCACGGACGAGCAGATGAATATGCTGCTCTTCGACATCGTGACCTGCGAGAACGACCTGCGCAAGCACTGCGAACTCGAAGACGCGCTCTTTGTGCCGGCTGTGGAACTGGTGGAAGCCGAAGTGGAACAGCAGCCCGCGAGTGCCCTGCATAAGGCCGGCGAAGACGGAAAGGCAGATGCCGAAGCCTTGTCGGAGCGCGAAAAGGAGATTGTGCATTATGCCGTGTGCGGACTGACGAATAAAGAAATTGCGGCGCGTCTGTTCATATCTTTCAATACTGTACTGACGCACCGCAAAAATATTTCGCGAAAATTAGATATTCACTCGCTCGCCGGCCTTACGATTTACGCCATCGCAAACGGCATCGTGAATATCGACGAAGTGAAGAAATAGCCGTTTTACCTGTGTCCCTCTTCTTCTAAAACGGTTATCATCAACCTTATTTCCTCATAACTTATTTCACCGTTCAAGGCATCGTAGATTTCCTTGAACCGCGACTTCGTGCCGTCGGGCAAGCGGTTGATGCCGTCTACGATACGCTTCTGCCTATCGGACGAAATGAAGTCAGAAAGCGGCATAAGCCCTTTTGCCACGCACTTGCCGAGATGTCCCATTATGGTGGAAATGGCGAGGCTGCGGGCATCTGCGATTTGCTGCGGCGTGAGGCCGGACTTGTAGAGGTTGAGCGTCACTTCCACAGTATCGGGTTTCTTTTCCTTCGGTTTCTTTGGTGCTTTGGCCTTAGGCTCTTTTTTCGCCTTCTCTTTCTTTGCAGATTTTTTGCGTGAGGCTGCCGGCTCCGTGCCGTCGGCGGCGAGCGTGAAACGTGTGCGGGCTTCCTGGTAGACGGACATCTCAAACCCTTTCTGCGCCACAAAACGCATCAACTGCGCTTTAATTTGCAAGAGTTCGTCGAGTTCCTCGCGAATGGCTGCGTATCGCTTTTTCAGTTCCTTGTTTTCCGAGAGCAATGCCACGCCGGCGAGTTCCTTGATCAGCGTTTCGAGTTTTTCAGAAAAGTAGAACGCACCCTTGCGCAGGCGTTCCTGCAACTCGGAGTTGCTTTCCGGCTTGCCGTTCACAGCGAGCAGGCGCACATATTGCGGACGAAAGCGCAGCGCCACGGCTTTGAGTTCCGTTTCGCACCGCTCCAAGAGGCTGCGGCAAAGGTCGATGGTCGCACCTTGATTGCGATAGGCAAATTCTTCAAAGATGCGGAGCAGGCGGGCCAGGCGATGCCCAATCGGCACAAAGTCGAAGAGTTCGTCGAGCAGCGAAAGAGTGAACGCCTGCTGCATCTGCTGCAAACTGTCCGCATTGGGCTGCGAGGCGGCGCATTGGTCCTCGAAATCGCGCACCTGATTGTCCACAATGATTGCCTGCGGCGGTATCGGCGTGGTAAGCACAATGCCCTTGAGCGTGCGGCAACGGCTCAGTGCCACGTAAGTCTGGCCGTGGGCAAAGGCGGCTGAGGCATTGATCATTACGCGGTCGAACGTCAGGCCCTGGCTTTTGTGAATGGTAATCGCCCAGGCGAGTTTCAGGGGATATTGGCAGAAAGAACCGTCCACGACTTCGTCCACCACCTTCGTTTCTTCGTTCAGCACGAAATGCGCATTGTTCCAAGTGTCGGGCGCCACGGAAATCGCGTCCTTGCTTTCGGCCGGGCGCACCAGCACCTCGTCGTCGGTGAGAGCCGTGACCGTGCCGATCATACCGTTGTAGTAACGCTTTTCAGGGTCGTTTTTCACAAACATCACCTGTGCGCCCTCTTTCAGTTCGAGTTCGTATTCCGTGGGATAAGAGAGTTCGGGAAATGTGCCCGTCACGGTGGCCGTGAACTTGCGGCTCGGTGTTTTCAAGCCGGCGAGTTTTTGTGCGTTGATATCGTCAGCCTGCTTGTTGTGCGTAGTGAGGCGTACGTAATGCTCCTGTCCGTTCGGCTCAAAGCCCGGCACGTATCTCTTATTCAGTTCATCGAGCGTGGCGGCATCGGCCTTGCCCTCGCGGATACGGTTGAGCAGGGAGATAAACGCCTCGTCGCTCTGTCGGTAAACGTGTTTGAGTTCAATCGTCACGAAAGAAGTTTGCTGCAATGCCTGCGCCCCGAAGAAGTAAGGCGTGGCGTAATACTGTTGCAGCAATGCCCGCTCATTGTCCTTCACCACAGGCGGCAACTGCTGCAAGTCGCCGATCATCAAAAGCTGCACGCCGCCGAAAGGCTGGCTGCTGCGCCGCAGCATACGCAGGGCCGTGTCGACGGCATCGAGCAAGTCGGCGCGTACCATACTGATTTCGTCGATGACCACGAGGTCGAGGCTGCGTATCAGGCGGAGTTTGCGCTTGGTGAGGCGCAGCTGCTCGCGGCTGAACGTGCTGCCGGGCACGAACGGGCCGAAAGGGAGTTGAAAAAAGGAGTGAATGGTCACGCCGCCGGCATTGATGGCGGCGATACCCGTGGGCGCAAGCACCACCATGCGTTTCGACGACTCTTCGCGCAGGCGGCGCAGGAAAGTGGTCTTGCCCGTGCCGGCCTTGCCCGTGAGAAACAGGTGCGTGCCCGTGGTCTCTATAATGGTGCGCGCAAGGCGCAACTCTTCATTGTGCATGAGAAATATATAATGTCGTTATTAGTAGACGAGATAATTCTTCCTGAAAGGCAGTAAGCCTGTGGCAATGTATAAAGAGCCTGTCCTGTGGCGTAGTGCCTTCCAGGCACATCGTCCTCGCAATGCCTTTCCGGGCACTTCGTACCCGGTTACCAAAAAGCTACGCTTTTGTAGTGCCTTCCAGGCACTTAATACTTAATTGAACTAACGATTATTACAAATAAAAATCTTTGGTGAGGGCGGCGTATGCCTCGGAGCGGGCGTTGGAACCGTCGGCGGGCATCAGTGGCAGCGTGTCGCAAAGCGGGGGCTGCGGGGCCGCGCCGAGCACAAACTGCAAAAGTTCACGCTTAGGCGGTTTGCCGGGGCGCGTCACCACGGACGTGCGGCGCGTGAGCGAGAAACCGTTGAGCATCGCCTCGCCATTTACCTCTTTCAACGCCGCAGCAGGCACTATGAGCGCAAACACTCCGCCCTGTCGTAGCAAACGCCGGGCATGGACAAAGAGCGCGGCAAAGGAGAGTGCGGCCGTGTGGCGCGCTGCCGCACGGGCGGCAGAGGGCGGCAGGAGTTCCTCGGTGTGGTAAGGGGGATTGGAAACGATGGCATCGAATGCCTCGCCATTTTCAGGCAGATAGCGGCACACATCAGCACACACCATTTCGAGCCGCCCGGAGAAAGGCGATGCCGCAGCGTTGCGCCGCGCCGCCTCCACCGCCTCTGGCACAACGTCAATGCCGACAACCGACGCTTCGGGCAACCTCTGCGCCAGCATCAGGGTAATCAGTCCCGAGCCGGTGCCGATGTCGAGCACGCGGCGCGTATTAACGGGGTCTGCCTCCGCCCACGCGCCGAGCAGCACGCCGTCTGTGCCGACCTTCATTGCACAGGCGGAGTCGTCGATGGTGAATTGCTTGAAAGTAAACATCAATAAAACCTACTCCGTCGTTTCTTCTATAAAATATCTCGGGCGGCGTTTCACCTCAGCGTATATCTTGCCCACATACTCTCCTATTACGCCCAAAGCCACCAGTATGGCGCCGCCGATGAACCACAGCGAAACAAGCAGGGAAGTCCAGCCCTGAATGGTCTGGCCGCACAGCCACGAGACGAGGCCGTAGACAATCACCGCCAAAGCCACGAGCATGAACGACAGCCCCACGATAGAAATCAGGCGCAGCGGACGCACGCTGAACGAGGTGATGCCATCGATGGCAAAGGCCAGCATTTTGCGCAGCGGATATTTGGACTCGCCGGCAAAGCGTTCGCCACGGTCGTAATAAACCATAGCCTGCGGGAAGCCGAGCGTGCGCACCATGCCGCGCAAGAAGAGGTTGCGCTCGCCGTAGGTCATCAAGGCGGCGAGGGTGCGGCGGCTCATGAGGCGGTAGTCGGCGTGGTTGTAAACGATGTCGCCGCCGAGTTTTCTCATCAGCTTATAAAACGCGAGGGCAGTGGTACGCTTGAACCACGTGTCGGTAGGGCGGTAGCGGCGCACGCCGTAAACGATGTCCGCACCTTCGAGAAAGCGATCGATCATTTCGGGAATGACGTTCACATCGTCCTGCAAATCGGCATCAATCGAAATGGCGGCATCAACATGCGCGGCCGCCCATTCAAGACCTGCCCATAGGGCGTGCTGATGGCCCGCGTTGTGCGCGAGTTTCAAGCCGAGCACCTGCGGGTGCTGCTTGGCGAGGCTGCCGATCAGCGGCCAAGTGCCGTCGCGGCTGCCGTCGTCCACATAGACAATACGTCCCTGCAAATCTGCGTGCTGTTCCGCTACGCGCTGCATCACTTCGAGCAGGCGCCGCGTAGTTTCAGCGAGCACGGCTTCCTCGTTATAGCAAGGCACAACTATGGCGTAATTCATATACAAGTAGACGAGTTAACGAGTAAACAAGTAGACGAGACAGTTTACTGTTTACTTGTTGAATGAAATGCGTTAATAAAATTTACGCTACGAAATTACGCACAAATTTTTAGATTTAAGGAACAAAACAAGGCTTTTGCTGCGCAGCAAGTAGGGATTTTATTAAATTTGCCCCGTTATGAACAGAAACATCACGCTTTTTCTGATTCGCCACGGCGAAACGGAGGAAAACCGCCTCCGCATTCTGCAAGGCCATCTTCAGGGCACGCTCACCCCCGAAGGCATCCGGCAGGCACGCGAAAGGGCGGAGGACTTGGCCAAGACGGAAGAGCCCTTCGACCTCCTGCTGTGCAGCGACCTGCTCCGCGCACACCGCACGGCCTACATCATAGGAGCGCGGCTGCGCCTTGCCGTGCGCCCCACCCCGCTGCTGCGCGAGCGCGACTGGGGCAGCATCACGGGCAGGCGGATTGAGGAGGTAATCCGCACGGCAAACGAGGCACCGGGCGTGGAAAGCGTGGAAGCGATGTTCTCACGCGCACGTATATTATTAGATGTCATCAGAACCGATTACCCCGATGCGCAGCGCGTGCTTTTAGTGGGCCACGGACTTTTCCTTCGCGTGCTGCAAGCCGCTGTGATCGGCACGGAAATGAAGGCGATACCGCCAATGAAGAACCTCGAAGTGCGTAGTTTGGAAATCTCAGCGCCGTTGTCCGATTTTTCTTCCTGTACTGCCATAGAAGCTACTGACGCATAACTTTCTGCTATTCCTTTTCTCTTTTTTCTCTCATATATTCCCCCTTTGCTTCGCCGCTTGATTGCCGCCTTTCCTATAAGCAAGGGGCATATTTAATGCACATTTTTTTGCGCTTTGTGCTTAAAAGTCGTAAATTTGCGGACGATTTTACCAATTCAAAAGAAAAATGAGAAAACTTTTCCTTGCTGCGGTAGCAGCTTTTGCCGTGTCGGCTTCATCTTATGCCGGCGGCTATCTCACGAACACGAACCAAAATGCCTCTTTCCTGCGCAACCCCGCCCGTTTGGCAACTTTCGAGCTCGACGGTGCGTACAGCAACCCTGCCGGCTTGGCTTGGATTGGCGAGGGCTGGCACTTCATGTTCAACTGGCAGAACGCTGCGCAAACCCGCAAGATTACTTCAACCTTTGCCCCCTTTGCACAGAACGTCAACCAGCTTGGCAACCCCACGAAGACCTTTAAGGGCGAGGCTTCCGCGCCGTTTATTCCCTCGCTCGACGTGGCCTATCAAAAAGGCAAGTTTACCGCTTCGATGCACTTCGGCATCACGGGCGGCGGCGGCAAGGCCACGTTCAACGAAGGCCTGCCTATGTTTGAGGCTCCCGTTTCGGTTATTCCCAATATGCTTTCTGCTGCCGGCATTCCCGCCGATGCCTATTCCGCAGAAATGTATATGAGCGGCCGCCAATATATATATGGTGTGCAGGTTGGCGTTACCTATAAATTTTTTGAAAACAAGGGCGCAGCCAAGCATGGCCTGTCCATGCACCTCGGCGCACGCATGAATTTTGCCAGCAACCATTACGAAGGATATCTGAAAAACATCAGCGCACGTATGGGCGAAAACATGGTTGTGCTTAGCCCATATTTCTCGAATAAGTCTTCTGAACTCATGGCAACGGCTCAACAGGCAACTGCAGCAGCAGAACAGGCAACAGCCGCAGCGAAACAATATACTTTGCTCGCAGATGCGACCACTGACGAAGCATTAAAAGCACAGTATCAAGCAGCAGCCGCACAGTATGCCGCAGGTGCTAAACAATATGCTGAAGGTGCGGCAAAAGCGCAGGCAGGTGCTCAAACGATGGCCGGTCTTTCACAAAAGACTGCCGATATGGAGCTCGACTGCGACCAAAAGGGTTGGGGCATTGCGCCGATTATCGGTTTGGACTACCGCGTAGGCAACCTCAACATCGGTGCACGCTATGAGTTCCAGACGAATATGAACATCGAAAACAAGACTACGGTGAACACCACCGGCGTTGAGTCGTTTGCCCACGGCGTGAACACGCCCAACGATATTCCCGGCATTCTCGCCATCGGCGCACAGTATCAGGTACTCCCCAAATGGCGTCTTATGGCCGGTTGGAACTGCTACTTTGATAAGAAGGCAGGCATGAGCGGCGGCAAGCAGAAGACGCTTACCCACAACACGCACGAAATTACCGTGGGCACGGAGGTCGACGTTGTGGACCGCCTCACGCTTAGCGGCGGTTTCCAAAACACGGACTACGGCACCAGCGATGCTTTCCAGAGCGACCTCAGCTTCAGCTGCGACTCCTACTCGCTCGGCTTCGGTCTGAAAGTGAAGATCACGAAGAAATGGACCGCCAACGCCGCTTACTTCTGGACGACTTATAAGGACTACACCAAGGCTTCCGAAAATTACAACGGCACCGGCCTGCCTGGCGTTGACGTTTACAGCCGTACGAACAAGGTGTTCGGCGTGGGTATCACCTAC
>JBJEAH010000272.1:0-3961 GCA_051868815.1 Alloprevotella sp. | reverse complement strand
GGGGCACAACGTGTTCTACTGCCTCCCGCTGCTGCTCGGCCTGCTCGGCCTCTTCTGGCAAGCCTATAAAGGCGAGCGCGGCATAGAGCAATTCTGGGTGGTGTTCTTCCTCTTCTTCATGACCGGCTTGGCCATCGTGCTCTACCTGAACCAAACGCCGCAGCAGCCGCGCGAACGCGACTATGCCTACGCCGGCTCGTTCTATGCCTTCGCCATTTGGATTGGTCTCGGCGTTGCCGCCATCGCCGACTGGCTGAACCGTCTGCTGAAAAAGCGGCCCGTGGCAGTCGCCGTGGCTTCCGTCATAGGCATTCTCGTGCCGTTGCAGATGGTAAGCCAAACGTGGGACGACCACGACCGCTCCGACCGCTACGCCTGCCGCGACTTCGGTCTCAACTACCTCAACACCCTGCCCGACGACGGCAAGCCCATCATCTTTACCAACGGCGACAACGACACCTTCCCCCTCTGGTACAACCAGGAAACGGAAGGCAACCGCACAGATGCCCGCGTGTGCAACCTCTCGTACCTGCAAACCGACTGGTACACCGACCAAATGCTGCGCCCCGCCTACGACTCGCCCGCGCTGCCCATCACGTGGCCGAGGCTCTGCTACGTAGACAACGGCAAGCACACGTTCTACCCCATCCGTCCCGAGGATAAAAACATTCTCGAAGAAATCAAGAAAAAAGACCCGACGGTCGACCCCTACGAACTCAGTTACGTGCTCGACCACTTCGTGGCGCGTCCCGAGGGCGGCTATTTCCCCACCGACAGTCTCGTGCTCACCGTGGACAAAGAAGCCGTGCGCCGCTCCGGCATGATGATACCCGGCGACTCTATCCCCGACAAGATGCAGATTTCCCTGAAAAAGGCCTACGAAAGGCAGCGCGGACTGTATCGCGTGGATATCATGATTTACGAAATGCTCGCCCGCACCAACTGGAAGCGCCCGATGTATATGAGCGTCACGCTTGGCCCGAACAACTACGCCGGCCTCGAGAACTTCCTCGTGCTTGAAGGCCTCGCCTACCGCATCACGCCGTTCAACTTCGGCACGATGCGCACCGTTGACGCCAACAAGATGTACGACAACATGATGAAGCGCTTCGTCTTCGGCAACGTCAAGGCTAAGGGCATCTACCTCGACGAAACCGTGATGCGCATGTGCCAGACGCACCGCCGCATGCTCTGCCTCCTCGCCAAATCGCTGCTCGATAAAGGCGAGACCGAAAAGGCACGCAACGTGCTGCGCAAATGCAAGGAGGAACTGCCTGCCGAGAATATCCCCTACGAATACGACGATGAAGACATTGCCTATCTGTGGTATCAAGTGGGAGAAAACAAGGAAGCAGAGCGCGTGTGCAAGGACGTACTGAAATACGACTTCCAATATTTCGCTTACCTCAATTCGCTTTCGCCCGAACGGCAGCGCACTTACGTACGCACCGCTTACTATCTGTTCCGAGGCCTTGTAAGTAACCTGCAAGTACTCAATATGGCAGAGTCGAAAGATATGAAGCATTACGAAGCCGAATACCAAAAACTGCTCGATACACCCGTGGGCACCACGGCGGCAAATATCTACATGGAGCAGATGCAAGGCTACGGCGAATAACAGAGCATAGAAAACGTAGAGATGATCATCGAGCAGCCCGCCATATTCCTCAGATGGCTCTATCCCCAAGCCCTTTGGCGCATGGATAGAAAGGAGCGCGCCGTATATCTCACCTTCGACGACGGCCCCATTCCCGAGGTAACGCCGTGGGTGCTCGATGTCCTTGACCACTACGGCATCAAGGCTACGTTCTTCATGGTGGGCGACAACGTGCGCAAGCACCCCGAGGAGTTCCGCATGGTGTGCGAGCGCGGTCACCGCATCGGCAACCACACGTACAACCATATCGGCGGATTGCTGCACGGCATATCTTCCTACGTGCATAACGTGGAGCGTGCCAACGCCTATCTGCACACCGACCTCTTCCGACCGCCGCACGGCTGGATGAAGTGGGGGCAATACATCTTCGTGAAAGAGAACTACCGCGTGGTGATGTGGGACCTCGTAACGCGCGACTATTCCAAGCACCTCAACGGGCGCGATGTGCTCCTCAACGTGCGCCGCTACGCCCGTCCGGGCAGCATCATCACTTTCCACGACTCCGTGAAAAGCTACGAAAAGCTCACCTACGCCCTGCCCCGCGCCATAGAATGGCTGCGCTCGCAAGGCTATGCCTTCAAGGTGTTCGAATAAAACGGACCAACCGGTATGATAAGATACTGCCTGTTTGACTTGTTGGTCTGATATATTGAGTTTGTCCGCTCCGCATATATTAGAAACAAAAAGGTGCGCCCGCAATAGGGCGCACCTTTATATTTTCTGTTGCTATGTAATATGGTTTTAGAAAGCAAAACCAAGGCGAATCATGAATTGGCTGTTGTAAACTTTGTAATCTTTGACAACAGGAATAAAACCGCGCTGGTAGGTGAAGTCTACGTTGAAATTCTTAAACCATACGCCTACGCCGAATTGAAGACCAGCATCAACTCTCTGATAGTCATCAAAGTCACTGATGGAGTAGTCTTCTTCATCGGTATCGCCTTCCCATTCTTCCTTTTCTTTGATTTTGCCTGTATAGTCAACGCTTACGAACGCCGAGATGTGCGGGTCAATTGAAACATCAGTTCCGCCGAAGGTGTACTTATAACCTAATTGGAAAGGTACGATTTTTATGTTGTGACCCATAAGTTTCTCGGTGTATTTGTAATCATAATCCTTATCCTCAACAACAAGCTTATAGCCACGAGAACCTAAACCATATTCCATACCCCAATAAAGGTCGGAAGAACCAAATTTCTTTTGGAAACCGAACATGAAGTCATAACCAATGTTTGCTTTGTTGCTTTCATCGTCATCCGTTTCCCAATCAGATCCTACCCATTTTGCAAAACCTACGCCGACGCGCATGTACCATTGCGTGTTTGAAGGAGTTTTCTCACGTTCGATAGTTGCACTTTGCGAACGTACAATCTGTGCTTGCATGCCTGTCGTAAACATAAAGGCTGCAATAGCTAAAAGAAAAATCTTTTTCATTGTTTGAATTGTTTGATTTATGTTTGTTAAAAATGATGTTAGTTACTATCGCTTAAGAATAGAACCACCAGCTATTATATATGCGTTTTTCAATGATCTGATGTCCTGAATCAAATCTTCGTATTTGTTGGAATTCTGTTCCATACGAATCCACTCAAAATCCTCTGTCTTTGCATTGCGCCAATTAATAAAATTAGCGAGATATCCAGTTACGCTAATTTTATAGCCTTCACGGTCGGCATCTTCGGTATCAATATTTACAAGACTTGCTACGAGACAGTCTGCTTTATATTTGTTGATGGTTTTATAAATCGCATATTTGCGTATATTCTCTGTGTTGCCTTTGAATGAAATTTCTACGTCTTCTTTGGGCATTGTGAAACTCCAACGTAATGCATCATTTACAGTCAAATTCTCGGAATTCTTTCCAGCTTCGGGGTTGGGGAGAATGTTAAGATCACAGACCAAAGGATGGGCATAAGCGTTGTAAGAGGGTTCACACTTACGACCTTCGTTTTCGTGGAAACGGAAAACGTTTTGAGCTGTGGCAGACATGGCGCACAACGCAAACATAAACAGTAGTATCTTTTTCATTTCTTACATTGATTAGGTTAATAATGTTAATGACGACGCAAATTTGCAGACTTTTACAATTATCTTATAGCAAAAAGCGTTTCCAATATATTAACATGTAATATGATTGGAAACACTTTCTTATAAGAAAGGGGTTAATTCAGCTTTGTTCGGAGCTTTGGGAACTCTCAAACTCGTCATGGTAGGGTTTGAAAAAGTTTGTATCAAGAATAACGGAGATGCGCATCAGCAAGTCGGTGTCGAGGGATTTTTTTTCGAAAATTTTGTAAACGTTGA
>JBJEAH010000271.1:0-3999 GCA_051868815.1 Alloprevotella sp. | reverse complement strand
CGAACTCGGATCTAAAGTTTAGGAAACTTCTATTCTATCCGTTGAACTACAGGGGCGGCGCATCCGCGCATGCTTTTGAAAGGGCAAAGGTAGGTTTTTTTTCGTAGAAACTACCCTTGAAACCGCCTTTTTCTTATATGAAAGGGTTATTTTACGCCGTTTCCTCGGATATTTTAACCGAAACTTTGGTGTGGTCGTGATTATTTAGTTTCTTTGCAGACTGATTATCTTATAACAAAACCGCTAATATCCAAAATTATCTCCTAAAAGAAGTGACATGACCGCAATCATTATCTTCGTTTTCCTGTTCGGCTATATGTGCATAGCCTTAGAGAGTGTGTTGAAAGTCAACAAGGCCGCCACGGCTCTGCTGATGTGCGTGGCATGTTGGACGTTGTTTATGGTCGACCCGGGGCAGTATTACCCCGAAGTGGCGGGGCTGGCTGCCGAAAAGGCTTCGCAGATTATCAACGAGCACTTGCTGCTGCGCCACCTCGGCGACACGGGCGAAATCCTTTTCTTCCTGATGGGTGCCATGACGATTGTTGAAATCGTTGATGCCAACGGCGGCTTCAACTTTGTGAGCGACCGCCTCGCCACCCGTTCCAAGCGCAAACTGCTTTGGCGCGTGGCAGGCATCACCTTCGTGCTTTCGGCTATTCTCGATAATCTCACCACGAGCATCGTGATGGTAATGGTGCTGCGCAAGCTCGTGCGCGACCCGAAAGACCGCCTCACGTATGCCGCGCTCGTAATCCTCGCAGCCAACTCGGGCGGCGCGTTCTCGCCCATCGGCGACGTTACGACTATCATGCTCTGGATCAAGGGCTGTATCACCACTACGGGCGTGATGAGCGAGGTGCTCCTGCCTTCGATTGTCTCGGTGGTTGTGCCTACGTTCCTCCTGCAGTTCTCGCTCAAAGGCAAGTTGCCCGACGGGCTGCACCATTCTGCCAAGACGCACGCCGACGAGGTGGTCTTCTCGCTTTGGGAGCGCAACCTCGTGTTCTTCGTCGGCGTGGGCGGCCTTTGCTTTGTGCCCGTGTTCCGTTTCCTCACGGGCCTGCCGCCCTTTATGGGCATTCTGCTCGTGCTGGGCTTGCTTTGGACGATGACGGAAATCTTCTACCGCAACAAACTTGTTGATTGCTCCATGAAGCAGCGCGTCACGAAGCTGCTTTCGCGCATCGACCTCTCTACTATTCTCTTCTTCCTCGGCATACTCATGTCAGTGGGCGTGTTGCAGGAAACGCACGTGCTGACTGCTTTCGGCCAATGGCTCAACGAAGTGAGCAATGGCAACCACTATCTCGTCACAGGCATGATTGGCGTGGTGTCGAGCATTGTAGACAACGTGCCGCTCGTGGCAGGCTGCATGGGCATGTATCCTCTTTCTACCGGCGACTTTGCCGTCGATGGCATCTTCTGGCAACTGCTGGCCTACTGCGCTGGCGTGGGCGGTTCGATACTGATTATCGGTTCGGCTGCCGGCGTGGTGGTTATGGGTTTGGAGAAAATCACCTTCGGCTGGTATCTCAAGCATTTCTCGTGGCTTGCCTTTGTGGGCTATCTCGCGGGTATGCTTTTCTATGCCGCCGAAAAAGCACTTGGATTATAGTATCACATTTTAAATTAGTAGACAAGTTTACAAGTAAACGTGTAGACGAGACAGGGATGTCTTGCTGTAAGTAACTTGTCTTGTCTACTCGTTTCCTTGTCTACTCGTTTACTAAAAATAAATATCTCTCGATTATGAAAAAGATTATTTGCTCGCTGACCTTATTGTTTGTTTTGGCAAGTGCCCTGCCTGCCTCCGCCATCGGTTTTGACTGGGGCGTAACAGGCGGTTGGAACTATTCCAAGGTGAAGATTAAGAATTTCAAGACCAGTTTCGACACAAGCAACCGCGCCGGATGGTTCATCGGTCCGAAGGTTTATCTCAGCCTGCCGCTCGGTTTGGGCGTCGATGCGTCTATTCAGTATTCTTTGCGCCGCATGAATATGGGTGACTGGGAATGCGACGCAAATGGCAATTACGTGCAAAACCCCGACGGCACTTATGCCACGGTGAGCACAACGAACAACTATCACAGCTTTGAAATTCCCGTGAACCTGCGTTACAGCATTGGCCTTGGCAAACTCGGCTCCGTGTATTTCGCCACCGGCCCGCAGTTTGGCTTCGGCATCGGCAACACCAAGTGGACCAACTACGACGGTGTGTTTAAGAAAGAGAACATGGTGACCACGTGGAACATCGGCGCAGGCATCAAGGTGCTCGGCCACGTAGAGGTGGGCGTGGGCTACAACTTTGCCTTCGGCAAAACGGGTTCGACCTCTGTACCCGAAATCAACGACCTGACTGGCGCAATCACCCAGTGGCAGGACATAGATTTCAAGACCAATACGTTCCAAGTGCAGCTGACGTACGTATTTTAAGTAAAGTAGGGGCATTTCGCAGCTAAATAAATCTTCGCTATGGCAAGGAATAGAGAGGAGAAGCGCGGCGACATGATGCGCGGCAGCGTGGCGGTGGCACTGATGCTGCTGCTCACTATCGGTGCGCTCGCCTATTTCATGCCGCGCGAGAGCAAGTTCGGCTACGAGTACGAGCTGTATCGCCCGTGGCGCTACGCGCCGCTGATTGCCACGTACGACTTCCCTATCTACAAGACTTCGGAGGAGTTGCAGGCAGAGCGCGACAGCGCGACCAAGAACTTCCTGCCTTTCTTCTGCTGGACACCCGATGCCGGCAAGAACCAGCTCAAAGCCTTTGAGCAAGCCCGCCGTACGGACGCGCTCAAAAGCGTGCCGCCCGCCTACGCCGCCCACGTGGCAAGGCTCCTGAACGAGGTGTACGAGCGCGGCATCGTGTCCAACGAGACCATGACCGAACTCACGCGCCACAACCTCAAAGGCGTGCGCATCATCAGCGGCACGGAAGCGGTGCAGCGCGGCGCGGACGACATCTTCACCACGCGCTCGGCCTACGAATACATCATGTCGGCCGATACCGCCCATTTCGCCCGCGAAATCCTCACGCGCTGCAACATCAACTCTTTTCTTGCCACCAACCTCGCCTGCGACACCGCCAAGACCAACGCAGCCTATAGCGACCTCCTCGCCGCCGTGGCGCCCGCCAGCGGCATGGTGCAGAGCGGGCAGCGCATCATCGACCGGGGCGAAATCGTCAGTCCCGAGCAGTACAAGATATTGCAGTCGTTCGAGCGCGAGAGCAACCGCCGCAGCAGCCCGTCGGAAGGGCTGTGGTCCACGATATTCGGGCAGGTGCTCTTCGTGGCCTTGCTTTGCCTCGCCTTCGTGGGCTACCTCAAGCTCTTCCGTCGCGACTATCTCGCCTCGCCCCACAGCATCTTCCTGATGTTCTGCCTCATCGCCGTGTTCCCGCTGATGACCTACGCGCTGATGAAGCACATGTTCTACAGCGTCTACATGGTGCCCTATGTCATCGTGCCGATGTTCGTGCGCATCTTCATGGACTCGCGCACGGCATTCCTTTCGGCGGTGGTCACCCTCCTGCTTTCGAGCATCGCGCTGCACGCGCCCTATGAGTTCCTCTGCGTGGAGATGATGGGCAGCCTAGTGGCCATTTACGCCCTGCGCGAGCTGACGGAACGCTCGCAGCTGATGCGCGTGGCCTTGGCCGTCACCGTGGTGCAGCTGTCCACGATGATGGCGTGCGAATTGGCACAAGGCATCGACTTCGACATGCTCGACGTGTCTACATATATATATATTGTCATCGGCGGCGTGCTCCAACTCTTTGCCTACCCCTTGCTCTATCTCATCGAAAAGGCCTTCGGCTTCACCTCCGGCGTGACGCTCGTGGAGCTTACCAATACCAACAACAGCATTCTGCGCCGCATGTCCAAGGTGGCGCAGGGCACATTTATACATTCCCTGCAAGTGGCGAACCTCGCGGCTGAGGTGGCCGACAAGATCGGGGCAAAGCCGCAGCTCGTGCGTGCCGGCGCGCTCTAC
>JBJEAH010000270.1:0-4007 GCA_051868815.1 Alloprevotella sp. | reverse complement strand
AAAAGAAATCCAAAAGCTGACAAAACGTCAACCCCAAATTATAATCATGTTTACGGTGGGAATTAATAGAACCCACCTTCTAACAATCATTTTTATGAATATCTTCAGAACAATTATCATTGCCCTCTTCGCCCTGACGGCTTTCGGCACGACAGCAGCGCAGGCCAGCGGCACGGACGACGAAAGCACGAAGAAAATCAAACTTGAAAAGGCATACCGCTTCCGCGTCACCCTTGCCGACAAGAAGCAAAACCCTTATTCCATAAAGCAGCCCGAAAAGTTCCTTTCGGCAAAAGCCTTGGCGCGCCGCGCTAAATACAAGATAGCCGTGGACAACTACGACCTGCCCATTACGCCCAAGTACATCGACGCGCTGAAAAACGCCGGGGCAAAGATCCACAACATGTCGAAATGGAACAACACGGTGGTCGTGGAAACGCCCGACAGCCTGCTCTGCGACAAAATCAAGCAACTGCCCTTCGTGAGCAACGTGCGCCACGTGTGGACAGCCCCCGACAGCGTGGACGCGCCCAACTATGCCGACCGCCAGAAGGAAGTGACCAACCGCCCCGACACCTTGGAGCGACTCTACGGCAAAGGCTTTGAGCAAATCAGCCAACTCAACGCCCTGCGCCTGCACGAGGCAGGCTTCACGGGCAAAGACGTGACGATTGCCGTGCTCGACGGCGGTTTCCACAACGCCGACTGCATCACGGCGTGGCGCAAGGAGCAAATCCTCGGCACGCGCAACTTCGTGCGCCCCGGGCGCAGCGTCTACGACGAACTTTCGCACGGCATGATGGTGCTCTCGTGCATCGCCTCCAACGTGCCCCACTCGCTCATCGGCACCGCCCCCGACGCTTCGTTCTACCTCATCGTGTGCGAGGACGGCGAGAGCGAGCAACTCGTGGAGGAAGACAACTGGTGCGCCGCAATAGAATATGCCGACAGCCTCGGCGCCGACATTGCCACGAGTTCGCTGGGCTACACGGGCTTTGACCACGAATGGATGGACTTCCCCTATCACGCCTTAGACGGGCAAACGGAACTTTGCAGCCGCTCCGCCTCTCTGGCGGCGAGCCGCGGCATACTGGTGCTCAACAGTGCGGGCAACAGCGGCATGTCGTCGTGGAAGAAAATCGGCGTGCCTGCCGATGCTAAGGACATCCTCTCCGTCGGCGCAGTGACCGAAACGGGCAAAAACACGTGGTTCTCGTCTATCGGCAACTCCGCCGACGGGCGCATCAAGCCCGACGTCATGGCACGTGGCGGCTACTCGGCAGTGCTCGACACAAACGGCGAGAACGCCGAGGCCAACGGCACGTCCTTCTCCTGCCCTATCCTTTGCGGCGTGACCGCCTGCCTCTTGCAGGCTTCGCCCCAAAGCACGCCGGTGCAAATTATCCGCGCCCTGCAATCATCGGGCCACAATGCCGCGCACCCCGACAACATCTTCGGCTACGGCATTCCCGATGCGTGGAAGGCCTACGAAAGTTTGAAGCATTGATATTAAAATGTACCGCAACGCATTTCCTTCATTCCTCGACGACGCGGACGAAATACGTCCGCTGCGCCTTAGCGAACTGAACAATCTGGTGCGCGGCGTTTTGGAACAAACGCTCGACGAGGCCTATTGGATTGTGGCGGAAGTGAGCGAAATGCGCGTTGCCGCCAATGGGCACTGCTACCTCGAATTTGTTGAGAAAGATGCTTCCGGCACCAAGTTTATCGCCAAGGCAAGAGCCAATATCTGGCGCAGCACCTACGACCTGCTTGCCCCTTGGTTTGAACAATCCACGGGGCACAGACTGCAAGCGGGACTGAAAGTGCTCGTGAGGGTGACGGCAACCTTTCACGAGGTGTACGGCTTTTCGCTGAACGTCATCGACATCGACCCCAATTATACCCTGGGCGACATGGAGCGGCGGCGGCGCGAAATCTTGGCGCAACTGCGCGAGGACGGCGTGCTGACGCTCAATAAGGAACTTGAACTGCCGAGGCTCACGAAGCGCATCGCCGTGATTTCCGCTGCCACGGCAGCCGGTTACGGCGACTTCTGCCGCCAACTCGAACAGTCGGGCTTCCTCTTTACAACCAGACTCTTCCCCGCTGCCATGCAGGGCGAGAAGGTGGAGGAAAGCGTTATCAATGCCCTCGATGCCGTGGCCGGCGAGCAGGCAGACTGGGACGCCGTGGTCATCATACGCGGCGGCGGCGCGGTGAGCGAGTTGAGCAGTTTCGACTCCTATTTACTGGCAGCCAATGTGGCGCAATTTCCCCTCCCCGTGCTTACAGGCATCGGGCACGAGCGCGACGACACGGTGACCGACAGCGTGGCGCACTGCAAGTTCAAAACGCCTACGGCGGTGGCGGCCTTTCTCATCGAGCGACGCAAGGACGAATGGGACTTGTTTTCAGAACTCTCCGAACGCTTGCAAGAAGCCGTGGAACAGGCTATCAGCGAGCGCAAATCGCACCTCAACGCCCTCGCCTCGCGCCTGCATCTCATCGCCGTGCGCTATGCCTCGAAGCGAGCCGGGCATATCGCCCATCTCGAAGCACGTGCCGAACTGCTGGCACGGCAAAGGGTGAAAGCCGAATGGCAGCGCATAATTCCCTTGCAGACTCGCCTCACGCCGGCGGCAAAAGCCTTTATCTCCAAAAAGAAAGAAGCCTTGAACCATGCCGACCGCGCCATAACCCTCGCCTCGCCCGAGCGCATTCTCAAAATGGGTTTCTCCATCACCACCTCGGGCGGCCGCATCGTGCGCAACGCGGCAACGCTCAAAGCAGGCGACCGCCTCGCCACACAGTTTGCCGACGGAACAATCGAAAGCATCGTTACATCTCCAACCGATAAACCATGAAAAAAGAACAACTTACATACGAAGCCGCCATGCAGCGGCTCGAAACCATCGTGGAAAGCCTCGAGCAGGACAAGCTCGACCTCGAAGACTTGGGCAAAAGCCTCGCAGAGGCCAAGACCCTCGCCCAATTTTGCAAGGAGAAATTAGCACTGGCCGAAAACGACATCAAAAAGATATTGGAAGAAGATGAGCAAAAATAAACTCTCCAAATTCGCCGACATGGCCGCCTATCCCCACGTCTTCGAACCGACGCTCGGCGACGCGCCCTTCGCTCTGCGCGGACGTTGGGGCAGCGACTTTTTCCACAACGATAACCCCATCGTCCTCGAACTCGGTTGCGGACGCGGCGAGTACACCGTAGGGCTTGCCAAACTCTTTCCCGAGAAAAACTTCATCGGCGTTGACATCAAGGGCGCACGCATGTGGACTGGCGCGACGCAGTCGCTCCGCGAGGGCATGATGAACGTGGCATTCCTGCGCACGCAAATAGAGTTTATCGAAAAATACTTTGCCCCGGGCGAAGTGGCGGAAATATGGCTCACCTTCTCCGACCCGCAAATGAAAAAGGCCACCAAACGCCTCACCTCCACCTATTTCCTCGCCCGCTACCGCAATATCCTTGCCGACGGCGGCATCATTCACCTCAAGACCGACTCCAACTTCCTCTTCACCTACACCACATACGTCGTAGAGCACAACGCCCTGCCCCTGCTCTTCCGCACGGAGGACCTCTACCACACGCTCGCGGCGGAAGAAGATGCCGACACGCGCACTATCTTAGGCATACGCACTTACTACGAAAGCCAGTGGATAGAGCGCGGGCTAGACATACGCTACATGAAGTTCCGCCTGCCCCTTGCCGGCGAGCTGCAAGAGCCCGGCATAGAAATCCCCCTCGACGATTACCGCAGCTACCACCGCACCAAGCGCTCGTCGCTCGAAACGGCAAAATAACCCCTTTCCTGCTAAGAAAAAGCACGAAACCTATTGTTTTATTGAAAAATAAGGCGTAAATTTGCACGCCGTAAGCGAAAGAGCCAAACGGTGCGTCGGCAACCACCCCAAGATTACGCAACAACAACCGCCGCCGCGCCGCGAAAGGTATCGACCCGCCTACACACAAAAGAAACATCTTTATAA
>JBJEAH010000269.1:0-4014 GCA_051868815.1 Alloprevotella sp. | reverse complement strand
TAAAGAGTTCTACAAACATTATTTGTAATATTGCACTTGCTTGTTGACTCTATAGGACCTTTTCATATAAGACAATTATTAAAAAAGCCCTTTTCTCCTTGTTTAATAAGAAAAAACTTTATATCTTTGCACCGCAAAAAGGGAAAGACCTCTTTCCTTGCCTTGCAGCCCTTGCCGAAATAGCTCAGTTGGTAGAGCATTTCATTCGTAATGAAAGGGTCGCCGGTTCGAGTCCGGCTTTCGGCTCCAATCTTAGTTAATTTAGGCAGAAATGGAAGAATTCCGTGGCTTACCAAAGCGGTGGGGTTCTTTCCCTTTTTTTTAATGTCTGCCCAAACACCTATAACTTATTTATAATCATGGCTTATATGACGCAAGAGGGCTACGACAAAATGGTAGCCCAGTTAAGACACATGGAAACAATTGAACGCCCCGCCGCTTCTGCCGCAATCGCCGAGGCACGCGACAAGGGCGACCTTTCCGAAAACAGTGAGTACGATGCCGCCAAGGAGGCGCAGGGTATGCTCGAAATGAAAATCAACAACCTTAAAGCAGCCATTGCCGACGCTAAAATCATCGACCCCGCTATGCTCAAGAACGACGTGGTGCAGATTCTTTCGACCGTCGAGATGAAGAACGTGAAAAACAACATGGTGATGAAATACACCATCGTCAGTGAAAGCGAGGCCAACCTGCGCGAAGGCAAAATCTCTTCCACTACGCCCATTGCGCAAGGCCTGCTCGGCAAGAAGGTAGGCGACGTGGTTGATGTGAAAATCCCGCAGGGCACCATTCAGCTCGAAATCCTCAAAATCAGCGTTGAATAATTTTTATTTATTGCTCCCATGACCATTTTCAGCAAAATCATAGCCGGCGATATCCCTTCTTACAAATGCGCCGAAGACGAAAAGCATTACGCCTTTCTCGACATCAACCCCGTAGCCAAAGGCCACACGCTGGTGGTGCCTAAGCGCGAGGTGGACTATCTGTTCGACCTCACCGACGAGGAACTCGCCGAACTTACAGTCTTTGCCAAGCGCGTAGCTGCTGCCATCAAGACGGCTTATCCCTGCCGCAAGGTGGGCATGGCGGTGCTCGGCCTCGAAGTGAACCATGCGCACATTCACCTTATCCCGCTGCAAAGCGAGGGCGACATGGATTTCCGCAAAGACAAGCTGCAACTGCCCGCCGAAGAGATGCAAACCATTGCCGATAACATACGCAAAGCATTCGAAGCCTAACCTCATGAAAAAGACCGCCTGCTCCCTGTTGCTTGCCCTGATGAGCGTGTCTGGCATTACCGCACAGAACTTAATTTATTTCGACACGCCCTGCTCCCTCAAAGGCCGCCAAGCGTGGTGGGAGGGACACCCCGAACGCTACGCCGATGGAAAGAAACCCATCAGTGCCGGCGAAGGCGCTGTCAATTTCGACAGCGAATGGGAGCAACGCTCCCTGCCTTTGGGCAACGGCAGCATCGGCTGCAACGTGATGGGGTCGGTGAGCATCGAGCGATACACCCTCAACGAGAAGACCCTCTGGCGCGGCGGCCCGGGCACGGCCAAAGGCGCGGCAGACTATTGGAACGCCAACAAAGAGTCGGCGCATTTCCTGCCCGACATCCGTAAAGCTTTCTCCGATGGTGACTGGGATAAGGCGGCAAGTCTCACGGCGCAGAATTTCAACAGCACCGTGCCCTACGAAGCCTACGGCGAACCGCAGTTCCGCTTCGGTTCTTACACCACCCTGGGCGAACTCACGGTAGAAACGGGCTTGGCAGAAAGCGTGCAGGACTACCGCCGCACGCTCTCCGTTGACTCGGCCGTGGCAGAGGTGAAGTTTGAGCAAGACGGCATCGCCTACATGCGCCGCACCTTCATCTCCTATCCCGCCAACGTGATGGTCGTGCGCTTCACAGCCTCCCGCCCCGGCAGCCAGAACCTGCGTATCGCTTACACCTGCAATCCGCTTTCTGAGGGAAAATTCGAGGCAGACGGCACGGGCGGACTTTTATTCGTCGGTAAGCTCGACAACAACGGCATGCGCTACGCCGTGCGCCTGAAAGCCCTGCCCGAAGGCGGCACTTGCGTCTATGCCGACGGCGTGCTCGAAGTGAAAAATGCCGACGCGGTGACCATTCTCTTCACAGCCGATACGGACTATAAGCCCAACTACGAGCCCGACTTCGCCGATGCTACCGCCTACGTGGGCACCGACCCTCTGAAAACCACTGCCGTGTGGCTGCGCCATGCAAGTAAAAAGGGTTTCGACAAACTTTTTGCCGAGCATTATGCCGACTATGCCGCGCTTTTCCGCCGCGTGCAATTTAATATCGATGCGCCCGCCGCGGCCTCAGCCGCCCTGCCCACCGATAAGCGTTTGGCAGCCTATCGCAACGGTGCGCCCGACCACAGCCTTGAAACGCTTTATTACGCTTTCGGACGCTATTTGCTCATCGCCTCTTCTCGTCCCGGCAACCTGCCCGCCAACCTGCAAGGCATTTGGCACAACAACGTGGACGGTCCGTGGCGCGTGGACTACCACAACAACATCAACCTGCAAATGAACTACTGGCCCGCGCTTTCCACCAACCTCACGGAATGCGCCGAGCCGCTCACCGACTTTATCCGCCTGCTCGAAAAGCCCGGGCGCGTCACGGCAAAAGCCTACTGGGGCGCACGGGGCTGGGCTGCCGGCATATCTTCCAACATCTTCGGTTTCACCGCACCGCTCGAGGGGCAGGACATGTCGTGGAACTACAACCCCATGGCAGCCTCCTGGCTCGCCACGCACCTGTGGGACTTCTACGACTACACGCGCGATAAGAAGTTCCTCCGCCAAACGGCCTACCCTCTGATGAAGGGCTGCGCCCTTTTCTGCGAAGACTTCCTTTGGCCGAAGCCCGACGGCACGCTCACCGCCGCGCCGTCAACCTCGCCGGAGCACGGCCCGATTGACGAGGGCACCACTTTCACCCACGCAGTAGTGCGTGAAATCCTGCTACGCACCATTGCGGCGGCCCGTGTGCTCGGTATAGACGGCGAAGACGCCGTGCGTTGGAAAACCGTGCTCGACCGCCTCGCCCCTTATCAAATCGGCCGCTACGGGCAGTTGCTCGAATGGAGCCGCGACATCGACGACCCCGCCGACCAGCACCGCCACGTCAATCATCTCTTTGGCCTGCACCCGGGCCACACCATTTCGCCCCTCACTACGCCCGAATTGGCAGAGGCCTCCAAGGTGGTACTCAACCATCGCGGCGACGGCGCTACGGGTTGGAGCATGGGTTGGAAACTCAACCAGTGGGCGCGTCTCCACGACGGCGACCGCTCTTACAAACTCTTTGCCAATCTCCTCAAGCATGGCACGGCCGATAACCTTTGGGACGTGCACCCGCCCTTCCAGATCGACGGCAACTTCGGCGGTACTGCAGGTGTTACGGAAATGCTGCTGCAAAGCCACGCCGGCGTGCTGCACCTCCTGCCTGCCCTACCTTCGGCATGGCCTTCCGGCAGCATCAGCGGCCTACGTGCCAGAGGCAATTTCGGAGTAAGCATCGTTTGGCAAGACGGAAACTTATGCGAGGCACTCATCGAAAGCGGCAGCGGTGAAGAGTGTGCCCTGCGCTACGGAGCTCACACCCTTACCTTCCCCACCAAGCGCGGCAAGACCTACAAAGTGGTCTTCGACGGCGCAGATATCAAGGTGCAAAATTGACAAAACTCCCCAAACTCTTTGCAGCAAAGCAAAAAAGTTGTACTTTTGCAGCACATATGGGCGCATACTTGCGCTCCTGGACTTGTAGCTCAGTTGGTTAGAGCAACAGACTCATAATCTGGAGGTCCTAGGTTCAAGCCCTAGCTGGTCCACAAATCAAAAGCACTTGCGAGTCTCTCGCAAGTGCTTTTTTGTTTGAATAACTGAACTCTCAGTTCTCACAGTTCTTTCATGGTTTCTATTTTAGGGATATTCAGTTAATGGCTAATTGATTATTTGCCAGAGTCATAGATATTT
>JBJEAH010000268.1:0-4018 GCA_051868815.1 Alloprevotella sp. | reverse complement strand
ATACGTAACGTTTGGATTATTTGCCATACATATAATATATATACGCGTGCGCGAGGCTTTCGCCCGTTTGCTTCACATATACAAGGGATTAGGGAAGCAAAATGAGTTTCTTTTTTGTTTCTTGCGCAACAAATTAAGACCAACGCCCCGTTTTCGCCTACCAAATCGGCGCGTCGTGCGCCTTTCCCCTGACCTCAGCACAGCACTCTGCTTTGCCAGCCCGTGGCACAACCGGGCGCGTTTTGGCGCGGCGGGTTGCTTGCCTTATCTTTGCCTTAGCAAAAAGAGGGAGAGCGCAGGCTTTTCCTCTTTTCGCGTTTTTAGGGCTAACTATCTTATATGAGCAGCAAAAACTATCTTATATGACCGTAAAAATTATCAGCAAGAGCGTAAAAATTTGCTCCTTGATAGTTTTTACGAAGTGCTTGAAAGCAAACATCGCCTTGATTTTCGTGAAAATTTTCTCGGAACAATTTTTTCTTTCCCTAATTATCCTTAAATCTTCGCGTAAGGCAGCCTTAACGATTGCAAACGCGCCATCAACGCTATGCGCAGGAAAGAAAGCGGCATTAACAAGTTTTGTATTTCTTTTTACCATTCAGACGGCATTAACAGCGGGCAAAAACCCAAGGGAGCCAATTCAACGAACATCATTCACAAAACGAACCGAGGGATTCAATCACAAGGGGATGGATATTAAGGAACAACTAACAATCTACTCCAAGACATGCCTCCGTTAATAGGCATTCATGCCGCCTCTGCCATAGGCAACGTTCAATCAAATCAGACCTTGCCTATCGGAAAAGCAACCCCAACGCCATTTACAAATTGATTTCAACCACTTGCACCCCAATTTCAACCAGCCCGTTTGTTTTTAATGATTATTAACCTTAAAACGGGGGGGGGTAAAACACGTTTTAGTATTTTTGCAAAAAAATTAATCAATCATAGGCGTAGAAGTTTAAGAAACTAATACGCTTACTACGAGAACTTACCTTTATTATAATCATCAATAAATTATGAGTTGTAAAAATCTTTTTGTTTGCGGCTTGCTTGCATTGGCCGCCTTGCCTGCGCAAGCCCAAGAAAACGGCGAAGGCACGAAGTTAGACAACTGGTACATCGGCATTGGAGGCGGTTACCATGCTTCTTTCATGCATTATTCCGACCTCGACGATGACCTGTTCCCCACAAAGAAACCGCTTCACGGCGGCGTGTTCGCTATCTTCGCGCAAGGCGAATTCGGCAATCAGGGACAATATGCAGTCCGTCCCGAGATAGCGATTACTCGCCGGGGCGGCAAGCTAACGGAAATCGCCAGCAATGTCAAGAACTTTTACTCTGAAAACGATATCAACGATATCCGCTATCAGCTTAAAGGCAGATATTTCGATATTCGCGTGCCTCTGATTTACCAGTTCCTGAAGAAAGAATCTGCCGTCCGCCCCTATGTTTACGTAGCCCCGGTGCTCGGTTTCTGCCTCGGCGGCGATATCAGCATTGAGACACAATACGAAGCTGGGAAAGGCGACAATTATTACTACGATGGCTGCCATCTCGAGATGAGCAAGAAAAACATGTCGTCTTTATACTTCGGTGCTGCTGTCGGAGCAGGCGCCAAATGGCAGTTCAGCATTGGCGGGCACAAGTTCTACCTTGGCGCGGAAGCCATGTACGAATACGGCTTTACCGACACGTACGGAGAGGAGAAAGACGGCAAGGCCACCCCGATTCCCATGGAACGTCCCCTGCCGCAGGGCACGCGCGTGAAAGGTTCACGCAAGTTCCAAGGATTTGAGCTGCGCGCCAACTTGGCAATCCCCCTTAGCGTGTTTGCCAAGAAATCCGGGCCCGCTCCCACCCCCGTAGTTCCCGAGCCCGTCTACACGCCTGTAGTTACGCCCGCCCCGCCCACGGAAGTGAAAGAAGAAAAGCCCTGTTATTCCCTGGACGAAATCAATCTCATGATGTCGCGCGGAGAATCCGTTGAGGGCAAGACTATTTGCGCAATTGACGACGCCATCAACTTCGACTTCGGAAAGAGCGAAATCAAACCCGAATCATACGGCTATCTGAACAGCCTCGCCGAAACGCTAAAGCGCACCAATGCCAAGATTTTGGTGAAAGGGCATACCGACAACCGGGGATCTGAGGAGTTCAACCTCAACCTTTCCAAGGAGCGCGCAAAGGCAGTTATGAACTACCTCATCGACAGAGGCGTTTCGTCTTCTAAACTCTCCTACTCTGCTTTCGGCATGAGCCAGCCGCTCACCGACAACGACACGGAAGAGGGACGCAGAATGAACCGCCGAGTGGAATTTGAGATATTGAAGTAAAAAAATTGATAACGATTAAAAGCAAATACAATGAGACACTATTTTCTTAACAAGCACGCCCTCTTGGCTGGCCTCTCAATCGCAGCCTTGAGCCTAAGCTCCTGTCTGGACAAAGGCGACGAAAGCATCATTCTGGAAAGCTCCATGAGCCAGCTCGTGGCAGACATTCCGAGCGACGACATGGCAACGCCCAACCCCACCGTAAATAATCCGACAACCACGCTGCCCAACGCCACGTGCAGCGTTGAGAGGAACGGCGACGGCGTTTACGTGGCCAGCATTAACATGACAGGCGTTTGGAATGAAGATGCCGAAGACTGGCTCAAACTCTACGGCACTGCATACGACAAGCAAAACGTATGGGTTTCTGTCGACGGCAATCCCAAAGGCATCGATGTTTATAACACAGCCGATGGCGAAGGCGCACGCACCGTTTCCGCCGACCTCGTTTTCTTGGTAGACCACTCGGGAAGTATGAGCGAGGAAGCAGATGGCTTGGCAAACCAAGTAGTAGCTTGGAGTCAGAAATTAGCCCAATCTGGCTTAGATATCCGTTTCGGGTGCGTTGGATACGGAGATAGCCCTTATAGTAACACAAGCCTCGGAGGTGCATTGAATTTAACAACGGCAACTGAACTGAAAACGTATTTTGACCGCTCATATGGCGTTAGCCGCACAAAAGGATTTTATGGATCAGATGCAGCAACACTGCAGGCGAAAGCTACATCAGGGAGCTACAACAATGGGAGCCCCTATGCGGAATGTGGCATGGTGGCTTTGCGCTTTGCAGATGATAATTTTGCTTTCCGCAACGGCTCTAACCGCATTTATGTAAACTTTACAGACGAGCCCAACCAGCCAGGCGGCAGCCAAACATGGTCTGTTGAAGCCTTGAAGACAAATATTTGGAACACCTCGAAAGGCACTATACACACAGTATGGAGCGGTGGGAATTATACTTCGTGGACCTCTCTTCGCTATGAAGACCCCAAACTGATGTCTACGTACACAGGCGGCACTTCAAAGGACGTGAATGCATCATTTACCAATGTCACTCTTGACGACCTTCCCGTTACTGGCGCGATGCAAAACTCTTACATCATCCGCTTTACCAACATCAGCGAATTTATGGACGGCCAGCAGCACGTAGTGAAAGTGACCGTTGTATCAAATGATGGAAAGGTGCAGGCCGAGAAAGAGTTTTATGTAACTTTCGGCGTAGCTGAATAATTCTTTTTTGCAAACATTTCAAGGTTTTAGGGCGTTGCGGCAGCGGCTGCAACGCCCTAATGTTATCTAATCGACCCTTAAAAAGTGATCATTCGAGAAATACTGAAAGGTAACAGCCTTTTATATATATCTTCAAAAAGTTGCAAAAGGAGCCTCATGGCTCTTTTGAAGTTGTATGCTGCGGCTGCCAAGAGCAGATTGACAGAATCCCCGAACACACCCTTATAAAGTTGCGTCCTAAACGAAAGTCTGATTTTAAGTGCCCGATAGTAGGTTCGATACCCGCACGCTTGCAGAACAGCTTATGCTTTTTCCTCCGTGTGTAATAACTATCTTTTCGGTTCGACACGGCGTGGTGGAAGCCCGAGATATACAAGGTGCGCAAAAACTACACGCCGAGGGCGAGGAAATAGTCTGCCTCGCAAAACTCGAACGCCGCGTTCTTTTTCGGC
>JBJEAH010000267.1:0-4179 GCA_051868815.1 Alloprevotella sp. | reverse complement strand
CCCTGCGATTTCTTTTTTTCGGTCATGTCAAGTCGGCTTGTTTCGGATGGTTACGTTTTTCATGTTTGCTTAATGCTTACTCGTGCAATTTATTGGCCGTTTGCCGGATAAGGCTTATGGTCCTGCTGTCCGTATCAAAGACGGAGTACCAGCCTTGCGGTTCATGCGGCGGGTCGCAAAGGAAATCGTCGCCGGCAGCCCAGCGTTCGGCGCGGGCGCGTCCGCTGCCGCCCCAACCCCAAAAGTTGCAGCCGGCGAGTGCGCCGTTTTGGGCGCGGCTGTCCGTAAGGGCTTGGAAAATGCAACCGTAGAAAGCATTTCGGCTGTCGGTCGTAGCTGCGGGCGAATAGGCATTGGCATCGCGCGGATAGCCGAACTCTTCAATCACAAAAGGCTTTTGCAGTTTCTGAGCCATACGGTCGTGGGCGGCAATATATTCTTCCGTTTTCAGAAAAACGTGCGGCAGCGAGGCGTGCAGCGAGCCGCGCTTTGCCCAGCCCCAGTTGGCAGGCCAGATATGCACGGTGATGTAGTCGATATTCCTGTCGGCATGCACGCGCTCGCAGAGTTGCTCGTCCACGTTGCAGCCAATGATGCCTTCGCTGCCCGTCGATACGAGGTGGTTCGGGTCGATGCTTTTGATAAGCGCAGCGGCTTCGGACACCCACTTCACAAACGCGCCGCCCAGTTCTTTGGCAAAGGGGCGCGGCTCGTTGCAGAGTTGCCAGGCCATGATGTGCGCGTCGTCCTTATAGGCTTTGCCCGTAATGCCATTGGTGCGGCCTACAATTGTTTCCACAAAATCGAAATACAGCTGCTGAGCCTGCCGGTCGCGAAAGAATTCGGCGGCATAATCCACGTAGCGCGACCACCCGTCGCCCGAAGCGTCGGGCGAATCGCCGTGGCCCGTCTCGCGCAAATAGTAACCGAAGCCGCCGCTCCAATCCCACGAATTGGTCAGATAGAGCACGGCATACATATCCCGCTTTTCAAGTTCCGCAAGCATACGGTCCAGTCCCGCAAGCAGCGTATCGTTGAGCACGCCCGGCTTGGATTGCAGCACGGGCGCGACCGACGTGACATTTGCCGAACCCGCGTCAGCCCCGACAAGAATGCGCAGATTGTCCACCCCGATATTTTTCAGAGAATCCAGTTCGCGGCAGAGGCGCGGCAGGTCGCCGCCCTGCCCTTCCGAAGCCAAAATCGGCGCGTACCAAAGATTGGTGCCCACGAAATAATAAGGCTGCTGCGCATCTCCTTTATAGAAATGCGTGTCACGTTGCCGGATAAAATCTTTTGCCGAGGCGTTGGCAAGGATAGATAGCATTGAAAAGAAAAGGATAAGAGAAAAACGAAGAATACGCATAATAACAAGATTATTTTCAAAATAAATTCGGTTTACGCCGCTGCGCCTCTTCAAAAGAAAGCAGGTTGGCGTTTTGCTGCTTGGCTTGGTGCGCAGCCACAAGGGCGGCATTGTCTTCTTCCTGTTTTTTGAGAAACGCTTCGCGCCGGGCAGGATTGAGCAGCTGCGCGGCGATGAGCACCATCTGCGAGGCATCTTTCACCCAAACCACGGGACCGCTGTAGACCGGCGCAATCATCAGGGCCGTATGCAGCGGAGAGGTCGTGGCGCCGCCCACAAGGAGCGGAATACGCAGGCCTGCCGCCTCCATGGCGCGCGCCGTGTTCACCATCTCGTCGAGGCTCGGCGTGATCAAGCCGCTCAGCCCCACGAGGTCGGCATTGCTGTCGATGGCCTCCTGCACGATGCGCTCGGCAGGGCACATCACGCCGAGGTCGCGGATTTCATAATTGTTGCAACCCATCACTACGGCAACGATGTTCTTGCCAATGTCGTGCACGTCGCCTTTCACCGTGGCCAGCACCACCCTACCCGCTGCGGCGGCCTTTGCATTGTCGGCTTCGATGTGCGGCTGCAGGAGCGCGACGGCTTTCTTCATGGTTCTCGCCGTGCGCACCACCTGCGGCAGGAACATCTTGCCCGCGCCGAAGAGCGTGCCCACTTCAGTCATGCCGTCCATGAGCGGACCTTCGATGATGCGCACCGCCGGGCGGTAGACGGCAAGAGCTTCCTCGAGGTCTGTTTCGAGATAATCGTCAATGCCTTTCAACAAGGCTGTTTTCAGGCGCACGTCCAGGGGAATGTCTTTGCGGGAGGGCATATCGGATTGCCCGGATATGCCGGAATTACCGGAAGATACGGCAGATTCTTTTAGCCGCGTGGCGTAATCGATGAGGCGTTCTGCGGCATCGGGTCGGCGGCAAAGGATAACGTCTTCAAGGAGTGCGAGCAAGTCGTGCGGCAGGTCGGCATAGGTCACCGAGGTTGCGGGATTGACGATGCCCATATCCATCCCGGCGGCAATGGCATGGTAGAGAAATACCGCGTGCATGGCCTCGCGTATATAATTATTGCCTCTGAACGAAAAGGAAAGGTTGCTCACGCCGCCGCTCACGTGCGTGCCTTTAAGGTTCTGCGTGATCCATTTCGTGGCACGTATAAAATCGAGCGCATAAGCGTCGTGCTCGTGCATGCCCGTGCAGACAGCCAGCACGTTGGGGTCGAAAATTATATCCGAAGGCGGAAATCCCGCTTCCTGCGTGAGCAGTCGGAAGGCACGTTCGCAAATCTCGATGCGCCGCTCATAGGTGTCGGCCTGACCTTGCTCGTCGAAGGCCATCACGATGACCGCCGCGCCATAGCGGCGCAGTTCTCTGGCGTGCGCCAAAAAGGTTTCTTCGCCCTCTTTCAGCGAGATAGAATTGACGATGCACTTGCCCTGTATGTTTTTCAGTGCCTCGCTGATGACTTCCCATTTTGAAGAATCCACCATAAAGGGCACGCGCGCCACGTCGGGCTCGGCCGCGAGCAGTCGGAGGAAGTGCGTCATTTCGGCACGCGCGTCCAGCAGTCCGTCGTCCATATTGATGTCTATCACCTGCGCTCCGTCTTCCACCTGCTTGCGGGCAATGGCAACGGCCTCCTCATACTGCTTTTCCTTAATCAGGCGCAGGAATTTGCGCGACCCTGCTACGTTGCACCGCTCGCCGACATTGAGGAAATTGTTGGCGGCGCAGACTTCCATATCGTCCAGTCCGGCAAGATGCAGATGCTCGGGGCGCGGCGCGGGACGGCGCGGCGGCACTGCTTCATATTGCCCAATCAAGTCGCCGAAGGCTTTGATAAACCGTTCGTCCGTTCCGCAACAGCCGCCGATGATATTTACGAGCCGTTTTTCCAGAAAAGGCTTCATCTCTTCCGCCATCTGCTCGGGCGTCTGACTGTATTGCCCCAACGAATCGGGCAGTCCGGCGTTGGGATAAGCGATGATGCGAAACGGGCTTTTGGCGGAAAGTTCTTCGAGAAAGGGCAGCATGTCAGCAGCACCGAAAGAGCAGTTCAGACCTATGGCGAAGAGCGGGAAATGCGCCACGGACGTGAGAAACGCCGCCAGCGTCTGCCCCGAAAGCGTGCGCCCCGCCTTGTCGGCCACGGTGGCTGAGAGTATTACGGGCAACGTCTTTCCCTTTACTTCCATCACGTCGGCCGCCGCACAGAGCGCAGCCTTTGCGTTGAGCGTGTCGAAGGCCGTTTCGATGATAAAACCGTCCACGCCGCCGTCCATCAGCGCGGCCATCTGCTCGCGATAGGCGGCGGAGAGCGTGTCGAAATCGAGCGTGCGCAACGCAGGGTCGCTCACGTCGGGGCTTAAAGAGCAGGTGCGGTTAGTGGGGCCCACGGAACCGAGCACATAGCGCGGCTTGTCGGGCGTTTGTTTTGAAAACAAGTCTGCCTCGGCACGCGCCAGCCTTGCCCCCTCAATATTTAATTGGGTGCAGAGATGCTCGCAACCGTAATCGGCCATCGAAATGCGCTGCGCGCTGAACGTATTTGTTTCAATGAAGTCCGCCCCCGCTTCAAGGTAGCGGCGATGTATTTCGCGCACCACGTCGGGGCGCGTCAGGTTGAGCAAATCGTTGTTGCCTTTCTGCAGCGTCTTGCTCTCCGCCATCACGTTTCCGCGAAAGTCGGCTTCCGTGAGTTGGAAACGCTGAATCATCGTGCCGATAGCACCGTCGAGAAGGTATATCCTGTTGTCGTTGAGGTTAATCATATTATTCAATCAAAGGCAATGTTTTGCCAAATCGTTAAAC
>JBJEAH010000266.1:0-4203 GCA_051868815.1 Alloprevotella sp. | reverse complement strand
GGCAATGTCGGCTACACTCGGCAATTCAAGTAAACTTGATTGCGCTCATTTGCACGACATTTCAGGGGCACATCTGCAACAACATTCATTTTGACACAGCTCCGATGTGCTGATTGCACTGCCTAATATAAAAGTCCGAACGACCAAAGCGGGAGCACATTGCCGACGGCATATTCCGTGTCATCGCGTACAACGTAAGCGTTGTCTACGCCTTGGATTTGCTTGCGCCCCTTTCCCGCTCCACCTACCTCAAAGGTGTATTTGCCGATGCAGAAGTCTGCGATTTTGGAAGCGGTGACCTTTTCTGTCAGGCGCGTTTGGTTGTAGAAAAACGTTTCGCGGATATTGCCGATATTGGCGTCCTCGCCCGTCAGGGCATAGATAAGGTTGGGATTGTCGAGATATACTTTCTCTGTCTTGCCCAAGCCGCGCATACCGCCCGTCTCGTCGCGCAGCTGGCTTATCATGCCCGCTTTCTCCATATAGGTCAGAAAGGTGGGAATGTCGTTCCGGCTTACCTTTATCTCGTTGGCAAGTCCCGTTGCTTCGGGCTTGTAGGGCACGTTCCCGGCAATAATCGAGAGCATTTGCCTGAGTTTTCTGCCTGTGGCGGGCGACATGTTGGCATATTGCGGAATGTCTACCTCCATCGTGAGGCGCACCACCTGCTGCATGCGGCGCTGGAAGTAACCTTCTTTGGAAAATGGATAATAACCCTCGCGGAGATACTGCCCGAATAAGGGCAGAGGGTGCTGCAAGCCTGCTATCTGCGCCTGTCCCTGCAATAGTTCCGAAAGGGTGCGGACGGGTGATTTGATGCTGTGGAACATTTCGAGATATTCCCTAAAAGATAATCCCTGCATCTCGAAAAGCAGGGCGCGCCGGCTAAGGTCGGCTTCGCCTTCGAGGATATCGAGTACGGAGGAGCCCGTGAAGCAAACGTGCAGTTCGGGATGCGTGTCGTAAATCTGTTTCAGCTCGCGCGACCACCCCTGATATTTATGCACTTCGTCGATAAACAGCCATTCGCCTCCCTGGCGCACGAGGCGGTCAGCAACGCCAGTAAGCGTGTTGTTGGCAAAATAACTGTGGTCCGTGGAGATATAGAGCGATTTAGCGCGATTTTCAGGTTCCATTTCCTTGATGCGTTGCAGGAGCATCGTGGACTTGCCGATGCCGCGCGGCCCCATAATTCCCACAAGCCTTGCCTCCCACGGCAGGCTGCCGAACAGATATCGCTTGAAGTCCAAGGAAATCAAGTCGAGCTGTTCCTGCATGTAATATTTCAGTGTTGCTTCTGTCATAATTGTTTTTATTTGCACTTTCAAAAGTGCAGGTTTTCTCTAAATATGCACTTTCTAAGGTGCAAATATAAGAAAAATCCGCTTTCCGTGCATAGGAAAGCGGATTTTGTGCCGATTATTTGTACCTTTTCACTCAATCCATTCCACCTTTTCTATCTTATATTTTTGGAGGTTCTTCTTATTAATGGGGATATAGAGCATGATTTCGTCGAAGGCGAGGTAGTCCTTGCCGTTCATCGTGAGAATGCCCACGTTGTCGTCGAGGCGCGTCTGCTCTAACCCGTCCGCAGCGGCGCGGGGTACTTTGAAGAAGATGTCTTTTGCCTCATAAAAGACATAGAGATGGGTGGGCGTTATGGCGTAGAGGCTTTGGGTGAAATCGTACTCGTATTTCTCAAACGGCCGCTCTATGGCGCAGCCCCCGCCGAGCCAACGCCCGTATTGCGCCGTGACGACTTCGTCGGTGCAGCGCGTGAGATGCAGGGAATGAGGCCAATGGGCGGAAGGCAGCACGCGCTCCAAGGTGAACTCGGCGGGCGCGTCGTCGAGCGGCAGCGAGAGGTAATGGGCAATGTCGGCATCGCCGTAAAGTTTTCCCTTTATTCGGTGGGCAATGGCTGCGGGGTGGTGGAGGAGGAACGTAAGCCCGCCGCCGGGGGCATCGAGGACAAACATCGTGTAGCGCATGCCCGTGAGCGTGCCGGAGGCCTTCTTTTTCCAGTTTGTGAGAAAAAACACGCCGGGGTCTTTGGTGTCTTCTATCTCCCAAAACTCCGTGAAGTCGAGCCTGCCGCCGCACTCGTTCCAATAGCCGACAAGGTCGAGGTCGCGGCGGTCGGCTTTGAGCGCGTCGGTGACAAGGTAAAGGTTCTCGCCTGTGGAGAAATTCTCGTAAACTTTGAGGATTTCGGACACGTAATAGAACAGCGTGAACCGCGTTTTGCTGGGTTCTTCCTTCGCCTGCACGAGCACGGGGAGTTGGCTGAACACGGTGGTTCCTTGCGTGAACCGCTCGAGGAAACCCAGCACGCGGTCGAAGCATTGCTGTATGTCGGTCACGTCTCCCTCTTTCGACTCGTAACTCGGCACGGCCTTCATGAGCATAAGGAGGAGAAATGGCACGCTGATGTCGTGCTCGATGATTTCCTTGCAGATGGCCGTGATTTGCTTGCCGAGTTTTTCCTGCCGCCCCGTGGGATAGCAGAGCGTAAGGATTTCGGCGGCGGTTTTCTCGGGATAGGTGCGGCGGTAAAGGTGCTTGCGGAAGAATTTCCACGCCCTTTTGTAGTGCGTCAGCACGTCCTCGAGCCTCACCGACTCGTCGGTCATCGCGCAGGCCTCGGCTTTGAGGTCGCGAAAGGCGGAGCGCATTTTCTGTGGCGTGGCGCAGGCGCGGAGTATGCCGTTGCTGCGAATGGAACCGCTGTCGAGAAACGCCTCGCATTCCTCGGTCGTATTAAAAAGCAGGCGCGTGTTTACAATCGCGGTGAGCCATTCGGCGTATTGCTGTGTCATGGTTTATTGAATGTTGAATACTTCGTAAAACATCTGGCTGTAATAGGCGGCTTTCTTGTCGAGCGACAGGGGATAGGCGCGGCTGCTGCTGGGCATGCGGTAAAGGCGGAGCGGACGGCCGGCAAACCTGACGGCGGCATACGAGCCGATTTTGGGCAACTGCGCATTGAAATGCGCGAGGAGCGTTTCCGTGGCTTTCCCGCCCGTGGTCACCACGGCGCGGCACTGGGGCAGCTGCGAGAGCAGGGCATCGAGGTCGGTGGGCGTGACTACTTCGAGAAACTTGTCGGAGGCATTGCCTTGCAGTCGGCGCACAGCGCAGGCGGTGTCGTAGAGGGCGATGCCCTTTTCTTCGAGGAAGGGGCGCAGCAGGTCGAGGCGGAATGTCTTGGCCGCCGCATCGACGAAATAGTCGCGGTCGTCCTTGAACACCAGCCCGAAGATGCGCCACATGTCGTTGATGTAGTTGGGATAGAAGAAGTCCATCGACCACTTTTCGCGCGGCGGCGGGAAACTGCCCAGCATAAGCACTTGCGCCCCTTCGGGCAGGAAGGGGCGCAGGGGATGCTGCTCGATATTTATTGCGGGTTCGTGCTGCATGGTAAATGTTTATCTTTTTCTGCGATGCGACTGCCCGCCGCACAGCCAGTGCTTGTCCCAAAAACTCTCGTTGAGGCTCGACACCACCACGCCGCGCGAGGTGGAGGCGTGAATGAAGCGGTCGCCTTTAAGGTAGATGCCCACGTGCCCGCACTTCTTGCCCGAACCGGGCGTGGTGAAGAACACGAGGTCGCCCTCCTGCAATTTGCTGCGGCGTATGCGGTAGCAATCTTTTTTAAGTTGGTCAGTGCTGCGTCGCGAAAGCTGCACGTTGTAGACATCTTTATAAATTGCGCAGGTCAGCCCCGAGCAATCCACGCCCTGCCTTGTCGTGCCGCCCGCTGCGTAAGGCGTGCCGAGCCATTCGGCGGAGGTAATCATCAGTTGGTGGTCGTCGCGCTCCTCGATGTCGAAGCCGAGTTTCACGGCGGCGTGCACGATGGCGCGCATACGGCTGTCCACCGCCACGCGCTGGGTGCGGCAGGAAGAAAGCAGCAGGACGACAATCAGGAGCGGGAGGAGGCGTTTCATAATCCTTGTTCCATGAGATAGCGTTCGGCTTCGATGGCCGCCTTGCAGCCTGCCGCTGCGGCGGTGATGGCTTGGCGGTAATGCGGGTCGGCCACGTCGCCGGCGGCAAACACACCAGGCAGAACGGTGCGCGGGCTGCCGTTTTCGGTGATAATGTAGCCAGTTTCGTCGCACGGAAGCGCGGGACGGAACAACTCGCTGTTGGGGCGGTGACCTATGGCGAGGAAGAACCCGTCGATGGGCAGGTCGTAGG
>JBJEAH010000265.1:0-21512 GCA_051868815.1 Alloprevotella sp. | reverse complement strand
TCCCCTGTAAGGGGAAAATAAATTAGCGTTAGGTGTGTCAAAATGAATGTTGTTGTAGATGTATCCCCTGTAAGGGGAAAATAAATTAGCGTTAGGTGTGTCAAAATGAATGTTGTTGCAGATGTATCCCCTGTAAGGGGAAAATAAATTAGCGTAGGGGCTTGCCCCTACGTATAGCGTTGAAAATACGTTTGCCCCTGTAAGGGGCTTATAATTAAAAGCAACTTAATAAAGTTGTTCATATAAATGCAACTTTGACGGCGGCTCGGCATAATCCGAGTAAACTTGGCTTCTGCGCTCGCCTTGCACAAACGTTCTAATTATAAGCCCCTTACAGGGGCAATCTTATTCTATCATCTTCCCACAGGGGCAAGCCCCTGTGCTTTGTTATTAAGCCCTTTCAGGGCCACAGGCACATTTTGACACAGCCCCGCCGTGTGCGCCGCATGGCATAATCATTTACCGGGCGTTTTGCAAAACGCCCCTACTAATTTTCTGTTAAAACTCATCGAAAAACTGAATATATTTTCCTTATATCAAAAAAAGGCGTACCTTTGAAGCGCGAAAGTGCCGCTTTGCTACTAAGAAAAGGGCATTTTCAAAGATTTTTCAATGCATTTTCTTTTTAATTTTATTGTTTTACTTAAATCCATTACGTTCATGAAAAAGTACAGTTACTTTCTCTCGCTGCTCCTGTTCTTCGTAGCAGGCGTGGCAAACGTACAGGCACAGTACTATGAGCCCGGCTATGAGCTGGACGACATGGATCAGATTGTCGGTAAACCGGTGTTTGTGAAGACGAACACTCAGGAAACCGATACTTACATGTGCGGTACGAAAGGCTCGACTCGCGTGACAGACGACTGCCTTATGATGTTTGAAGAAGTTGATGGCCTTAAAGTCGACGGCCACAAGTGCTATCGCCTGAAACAGGTGAGCACGGGCAAGTACATTAAAGACCATAACTTGCAGGGCCAAACCGACTCTTCCGATAATCCTCTTGAAGATGCCGACCCATATGTCGCTGCTACCGACAATGTGGCAGAAGCATATGTCTTCACGTCTCTTCTTTATGAAGAAGGTACGGAAGACCTTCGCAAGAAGGCCACTGGCTGGCAAGTTGAGGCAGAAGGTGCGCATGGCTATATCTTTACCCGCGCCCAGTTGCGCGACAACGGTCTGCCCACGTACCTTGGCTTCTATTCCGGCAATCCTTTCCTTTCCCCTTGGGACGACACCAACACTTGGACCATTTGGGAAGCTGATGAAATCACCAACCTCGCTCAGATTCTGCAAGGTTTCCTGGATCAGTATTTCCCCAATGGCGTTAATGAGTCAGAGTTCCCCTATGGCAACAACCCCGGCCAGTACAACAAGGAAGCTTATGACAATGCTTACAATGTATACGAAAGTGCTACTCAGGCATGGGGTGACCCCGGTCTTACCCTCGACCAAGTTAAGGAATGGGCCGACAAGCTTGCCGAAGCAAAGGCTGCACTCGTAGTTAATCCCTTGGCAGAAGGCTACTACTACATCAGCGACTCTCGTTCACCGAATTATTACCTCTACAACGACAACGCAGAAGCCGCCAAGGCTAAGTTCTTGCTCTGCGACGAGACTACTCCCCTTGAAATCCCCACCATTGACGATGCCAAGTACATCTGGCACATTACGGCTGGCGACGAAGCCGGTCAGTGGTTCTTCGAGAACTTCAAGACGGGCAAGCGCGCTTGCAATGCCACGGAATCAACGGGCGTAACTGCCTTCACCGTAAATTCCGACGGTAATGCCTTCAAGGTAGAAGCTGCTCCCAGCGGTGCCGCCTTCATCATTATGCGTGCAACCGACAATTCTCAGTGGAACACGGCTGTTAATCAGGGCAAATATATCTGCGTATGGAACGACAAGAACGACCCGGGCAACAAGTTCCAGTTCTACACCCTCGATGCAGAAAGCGTAGCAGCCCTTGAAGAGGCCGTTAAGCAGGATGCCCTCAACAAGAACCTCGAAGCTCTCTACAACACGGCCAATGGCACATACGCCGGCAGCCGCAAGTTTACGGGTGCTCCCGATGGCGAAAACTTCGGCGATGCTGCTGACAACCTCGTATCTGATCCTGCAGTTCTTGAGTCGAATGCAGTTGAAAGCAGTGAAGGTGCCCTCGCAAATCTGCTTGATGGTGACTACACCACTTACTTCCACACCGCTTGGCACGCTGCAGATGGTCCCGACCCTGCTACGTGGCACTATGTTCAGGCCGACCTTGGCAAGTCGGTTTCTGCTCTTGCTCTGAAGTATGCCCGTCGCTCGCAGAATCCCAATGGCTGCAATCCTACCCTTATCCAGGTATTGAGCACCAATGACCTCGAAAGCGGAGAATGGACGGACAACGGTACGGTTACCATGACTTACACCATCGACGCTACCATTGGCGAGAATGTTTCTCAGAACTTCATCGGTACTTGCGGCTTCGAACTCGCTGAACCCGCCCGCTACGTGCGCCTCCTCGTTAAGGACCGCATCAATGGCACAAGCAGCGAATTGCTCGAAGGCTATCCCTTCTGGTATCTCTCTGAACTTCACTTCTACGAAGGTGCGTATGATTCCACTACCTCTCCCTATGAACTCGTTCCTGCTGATGTTCGCGCCGCACTTCTCGAGCAGCTCGCAAATGCTAAGGACGAACTTAGCACCAACGAGGCTACTCAGGAAACTCTCGATGCCCTCAAGGCTGCTTATGAGGCATTCCTCTCTATGCTGCCTGACTCCAAGCGCGTGACCGACGCCATTACCGAAGCTCAGACTTACCACGATGCAGCTCCCGCATCTGCTGAACCTGTGCCCGGTTACTTCCCCGAAGAGGCTAAGGCCGCTTTCCAAGCAGCTATCGATGCTGTTGAAGTTACTGGAAACATGACGCTTGACCAGATCAATAAGGCTATTGCTGCCCTCGAAGCCGCTACCGCTACGTTCAAGGCTTCTCTCTATCTGCCCGCAGTAGGCAGCTACTACATCATCCGCAGCATGTCTGAAACCTACAACCAGGCTATGGTTTACTCTAACACCACGGCTACTACGGGCGGCATTCGCTTCCGCTCTCAGGTTGCAGAGTCTGAAGCTGAAGATGCAGCTAAGATTGATGCAGTAGACTGGAAAGACCACCCCAACTACGTATGGTATGTTGAAGCAGCTGCCAATGGCAAGGTAACGCTCCGCAACGTCCTCACCGGTCGCTACTTCGCTCTCCAAGACACGAAGAACAACGGTGTGCAGCAGAGTACGACGCCCGTTGAAGTTCCCGTACAGTCTGCCCTTATTGACGGCGGCGTGAACTTCGTGGTTGGCGAAGGTCTCTATGCCAATACGGCTGGCGGTGGCTTGGTTGTCGCTTGGGATTCCGCTAACGGCGCTGACAACAGTTCCTTTGGCTTTGAAGAGGTTACTTCCAACATCTTCGACCTCGACGGCACGTTCAAGTGGAACGTTCAGAGCGGTGCTCCTCAGATTATCACGCTTCCCGTTGCCATTAGTTATGTAGGCAATGGCAAGGCTTACAAGTTCCTCGGCGAAAACGAAGAAAACGAATTTGTATTCGAAGAAATCAACAGCGTTGATGCTGGTGTGCCCTTCCTCTTTATTGCAGAAGATGGTCTCGCAAATGGCGAAGCTGCTTTCTGTCTCGAAAATGCTATCGGCGATGAAATGCCTGAATACGCTACCGTTGCTCAGGAACAGAATGGTATGAAAGGTACGTTCGATGAAATGTGGGCAGACGCTGGTTGCGGCGTATTCTGGAGCGGCAGCTTCCAAATCACCACCGCTACTTCTGCCGACTACCTGAAGAACGTGGGTGCCAACAGCGGTTACTTCAACGGCAAGCAGCCGAAGGGCGTAACGGCCGAAGGCGACTACAAGTTCAAGGTTTATGGTACGGTTGACTCTATCAACCAGATCGTAGCTGGCGATAGCGAAGCTCCCGTAAACGTTTACAACCTCAGCGGCGTCCTCGTTCGCAAGAACGTGAAGGCAGGTCAGGCTACCAACGGCCTTGCCAAGGGCCTCTACATTGTAAACGGCAAGAAGCTCTTTGTGAAATAAGATTCTTAGAAATCAAACTCTCTGAATAAATCATGCCGCCTGGCTCGCCGGGCGGCATGATTGCGTTTTGTAGGTTCTGCGTATATTTTTATTTGCATTTTATCTCCCTTCTTGTTCTCTTTTTTCTTCCTAATATTCCTCATTATCTGCTAAGAAAGTTGTAACTTTGCTGCATAAAAGCGGCAAGGGAAAGCCGCACAGAAAAGACTAACTACACAATAAATAAATGGAAGAAATAGAAAAGACGGGCGGCAGTTACAGCGCGAGTAACATTCAGGTGCTCGAAGGGCTTGAAGCCGTGCGTAAACGCCCTGCCATGTACATCGGCGACATCAGCGAAAAGGGTTTGCATCACCTCGTATACGAAACGGTGGACAACTCCATTGACGAAGCGCTCGCCGGCTACTGTACGCACATCGAAGTAACCATTTGCGAAGACAACTCCATTATCGTCCAGGACAATGGTCGCGGCATACCCGTAGACATGCACCCCAAAGAGCACCGCTCCGCCTTGGAGGTGGTGATGACCGTGCTCCATGCCGGAGGTAAGTTCGACAAAGGCTCATACAAAGTCTCTGGCGGCTTGCATGGCGTGGGCGTGAGCTGCGTGAACGCCCTTTCCAAGAAAATGGTGTCGAAGGTGTTCCGCGACGGCAAGATTTACCGCCAGGAATACGCCAAGGGGCATCCGCAGACGCCCGTCACCGTGGTGGGCGAAACCGACCTGCGCGGCACGCGCCAGCATTTCTGGCCCGATGAAACCATCTTTACTGTGACGGAATACCGCTACGATATCCTCGCGAACCGTATGCGCGAACTGGCATTCCTCAACGCCGGCATCACCATTACGCTCACCGACCTGCGTCCCGATGAAGAGGGCAACACGCGCACCGAGACGTTCCACTCTGACCTCGGCCTGCGCGAGTTTGTGCGCTACATCGACTCCTCGCGCACGCACCTCTTCGACGATGTAGTGTATATCAATACGGAAAAGGCAGGCGTGCCTATCGAAGTGGCAATCATGTACAACACTTCTTACTCCGAAAACCTCCATTCATACGTCAACAACATCAACACCATCGAAGGCGGCACGCACCTCACGGGTTTCCGTGCCGCTGTGACGCGCGTGTTGAAGAAATACGCCGAGGACACCGCCGGCAAGCAAATCGAAAAGGCCAAGGTGGAAATCACCGGCGAGGACTTCCGCGAGGGCCTCACCGCCGTAATCTCCGTAAAGGTGGCAGAGCCGCAGTTTGAGGGCCAGACCAAGACGAAACTCGGCAACAGCGAGGTGACGGGTGCGGTGAACCAAGCCGTGGGCGAAGCCCTTTCCAACTATCTCGAAGAGCACCCGCGCGAAGCAAAACTTATTGTGGACAAGGTGATTCTCGCCGCAACGGCCCGTGTGGCAGCGCGCAAGGCCCGCGAGAGCGTGCAGCGCAAGAGCCCCCTCTCGGGCGGCGGACTGCCGGGCAAACTGGCAGACTGCTCGTCGAAAGACCCCGCAGAGTGCGAACTTTTCCTCGTGGAGGGTGACTCCGCAGGCGGTTCCGCAAAGTCGGGACGCTCGCGCAAGACGCAGGCTATCCTGCCCCTGCGCGGTAAAATCCTCAACGTGGAGAAAGCCATGTGGCACAAAGCATTCGAGAGCGACGAGGTGAACAACATCATCCAGGCACTCGGCGTGCGCTTCGGCCTGGGCGAGGACAGCAAGGAGGCCAATCTCGACAAGCTGCGCTACCACAAGGTGATCATCATGGCCGATGCCGATGTGGACGGCCAGCACATCGCCACCCTCGTCATGACGCTCTTCTACCGCTACATGCCGCAAATCATTCAGGACGGCTACCTCTACATCGCCATGCCGCCTCTGTATCGCTGCAAGAAGGGCAAGATTGAAGAATATTGCTACAACGACCGCGACAAGCAGCTATTTATCCAGAAATATGGCGACGGCAGCGAGGAGGGCATCAGCACGCAGCGTTATAAAGGTCTTGGCGAAATGTCAGCCGAGCAGCTTTGGGAAACTACCATGTGCCCCGAAACGCGCCTGCTCAAGCAAGTCACCATTGAGAACGCTGCCGAGGCCGACTACGTGTTCTCCATGCTGATGGGCGATGACGTGGGCCCGCGCCGCGAGTTTATTGAGAAGAATGCGCTCCATGCGAATATTGACGCGTAACCTATATATATAAATAATGAGTACAACCGCCCCGGGCAACAGCTCGGGGCGGTTTGTTTCGCTATATCGCCGATTTGCCCCTGTTAGTGCAAAATTTGCACGCCGTATTTGGTTTATAATATAAGAAAGACCTATTTTTGTAGGGCATATACAATGCGCACGCGAAAAATCCTTTTAATCTTAATCCTTAATACCTTTATTTTTTATGATTGATGCTCCATTTCTGGTGATTGCGCTCGTAATAGGCGCATTCGTCCTGTTGTCCATCTTCTTCCACTTTGTACCCTTCTTCCTTTGGATATCTGCCAAAGTGTCGGGTGTTCACATCTCGCTGGTGCAACTCTTTCTGATGCGCATCCGTAACGTGCCGCCCAACATCATTGTGCCGAGCCTCATCGAGGCGCACAAGGCGGGGCTGAGCAACATCACGCGCGACAACCTCGAGGCGCACTATATGACCGGCGGCCACGTGCAGCGCGTGGTGCACGCCCTTGTCAGCGCATCGAAAGCCAACATTGACCTCTCGTTTGAAAAGGCCACGGCCATCGACCTCGCCGGCCGCGACGTGTTCGAAGCCGTGCAGACCTCTGTTAATCCCAAGGTCATTGACACGCCGCCCGTTGCCGCCGTTGCCAAAAACGGTATCCAACTCATCGCCAAGGCCCGCGTCACGGTGCGTGCCAATATCCACCAGCTCGTGGGCGGTGCCGGCGAGGACACCATTCTTGCCCGCGTGGGCGAAGGCATCGTGTCGAGCATCGGCTCTGCCGTGTCGCATGAGGAGGTTTTGGAAAATCCCGACTCTATCTCCAAACTCGTATTGAAGAAAGGACTTGACGCCGGCACGGCCTACGAAATCCTTTCCATCGACATCGCCGACATCGACGTGGGCAAGAACATCGGCGCCACGCTGCAAATCGACCAGGCCAACGCTGACAAGAACATAGCGCAGGCCAAGGCAGAGGAACGCCGCGCCATGGCTGTTGCCACCGAGCAGGAAATGATTGCCAAGGCACAGGAAGCCCGCGCCGAGGTGATTCAGGCAGAAGCCGAAGTGCCCAAGGCACTGGCGCAGGCATTGCGCGACGGCAATATGGGCTTTATGGACTACTACCGCCTCGAAAACCTCAAAGGCGACACCGCCATGCGCGAAAACATTTCCAAACTCACGAAGAACGATTTGGGAAGCTTAATTAAGTAATAAAAGCTCCACCGGATAATCCGGATTTTCCGGGCTATCCGGTGCTTTCAGCCAATCAACACTAAAATCCTTTATTTATAAATCTAATCCATTCAAAAACCTTTTATGAAAAAAATCTTCTCCTTAGTGGCTCTATGCCTGTGCCTCGTGGGGCAGGCGGCGGCCGAAAAGATTCAGGTGTCCACCACCGAGCCCGGCAGTGGCACGCCTGAACATCTCTATTCCATGAAGAACAGCAATGGTCTGTATGCCAACGGCACTACTGCGCCGACCTACAACCCTGCCAACTACGGACAGTTTGCGTTCTACGAATCGGGCACGGCCAACGCCTACTATATTTATAGCTACACGGCCGAAAAGTGGCTCACCTACACGCAGGCTTCCAGTTATTCCAACAAAATCAGCTTTGTGACGCTCACCGACACCAAGCCCAGCACGGCTTACTTTAAGTTCAACAACTACTCGGACGACCTTTACGAAATATCTCCCGTCACCTCCTCTGGCAGCACCGACAAATATCTTAACTGGTTTCAGGGAATCAGTTCAAATCCCGCCGATGGCACAACAACGCTCGGCCTGTGGGAGCAAGGCGGCGCACAAGATGCAGGCAGCAGCTGGACTTTCTCGCAAACGGGCGAAATCAGCATCGCGTTCACTTCCGATAACGGTTCTTGGACCGCAACCAATCCGGCAGGCACTTGGGCTGCCTCTTGGCAGTCCACACAAAGCGACCCGTTCGTAACTGTTACTACGACGCTAAATAACATGATGAACTATGGCGGCACCTCCAATATCCAGCTCTTCTCTGGCGCAGAAGGTTTCGACTACACCATCACGGCGCAGACCGGCTACGTAGTGACCGGCTACTCGTTCGACTTCACCAACTCCGACGCGTCTGTCGATATGAAAGTAACACCCGCCGGCGGTACGGCCGTAACCTGCTCCGGCAGTGGCACGGCACACGTGAGCGTGACGGGACTTGAAGAGCAGTCCACCAGCTTCAACGTAATCCACCTTTCTAGCGAAAAGAAATTCGTCAATACCTCCAACTTCTTCATCACCGTTAAGAAGAGCACCGCGCCCGTAGAGGAGCAGACCAACATCTTCATCACGCAGCCGGGTAATATCCCCTACCGCATTCCCTCCATCACGACTGCCAAGAACGGCGACATCCTTGCTGTGGGCGACTATCGCTATTGCGGTGCCGACATCGGCTATGGCCGCGTAGACATTCACGGGCGCATCTCTAAGGATAACGGCCAGACATGGGGCACAGAGTTTAAGATTGCCCAAGGTTCGGGCATCAGCGGTGCAGTTGACTGCGGCTTCGGCGATGCCGCCACCGTGACCGACTCCGAGACCGGCAAGATGATGCTCATCAGCGTTTGCGGCAACACCGTTTACGGCGCATCTACCACCACGCGCAGCAACCCCAACCGCGTGGCACGTTTTTACAGCGAAGACAACGGCGTAACGTGGACTCCTTATCAGGAAATCACCGAAGATATCTATACCCTTTTCGATGCCAGCACGCTCGGCGCAGTGCAGAGCCTCTTCTTCGGTTCGGGCCGCATCTGCCAGAGCCGTCAGATTAAGGTTGGTTCACACTATCGCATCTACGCCGCCCTCTGCGCACGCCCCAACGGCAACCGCGTGATTTACTCCGACGACTTCGGCCAGACGTGGCACTCGCTCGGCAGCATCAACATTTCGCCCGCTCCCTCCGGCGACGAGCCGAAGTGCGAAGAACTGCCCGACGGTTCCGTTGTGCTCAGCAGCCGCACCACTGGCGGACGCTATTTCAATATCTATACCTATACCGACCGCACCACGGGCGAAGGCTCTTGGGGCACGGTAGCCTTCTCCGGCAGCAGCAACAGCGGCACCGTGGCACAGAGCAACGCTACCAACGGCGAAATCCTCATTCTCCCCGCCCGCCGCAACAGCGACAACAAGAAACTCTACGTGGCTTTGCAGTCTGTACCCTATGGCCCCGGCCGCACCAATGTGTGCATCTACTATAAGGAACTCACCACGCCCGCAGACTTCGCTTCGCCCGCCGCATTCGCAAGAGACTGGGACGGCCGTCACCAAGCAAGCCAAATGGGTTCTGCCTACTCCACAATGATAATGCAAAGCGACAACACGATTGGTTTCTTCTATGAAGAGTCTACCTTCGGCGCCGACTACACGCTCGTTTATAAGAATTACACGCTCGAATACATTACCGATGATGCCTACACCTACGACCCCACCGTGACTTATCCGGACTATGTAGGCACCAGCGTGCGCGAGCAGGTCGATCAGTTCTTTGAAAATAGCAACGGCTATGTAGGCAGCCCCGACCTTTCCAAGAAGCCCGCTATCGACGACATGGTAACGGCGTATGAGGCAAACCCTACTGAAGAGGCATACCAAGAAATCCTGACTGCCCTCAACGCTGCGGTCGTAACGCTCCAGGAGGGCAAATGGTATCGCCTCGAAAACACGGCCCGCCCTTCCTATAAGATGCTTGTGCCCGCACAGCGCGTGAGAGACAACGTGACCTATGCCGCTTTCACCGGCACAAACCTCAATGAAAAGACGGCCGACCAGCTGTGGCAGTTCAAGAAGAGCGGCGACAACTGGCTCATCTACAACGGTAACTATAACTGCTATATCAGTGAAAGTAAAGCCATGTATTCCTTCGCCGAGCAAACCGATGAGGCCGGTGCAGGTGCTTACGACATCACTTCCCAGTCCACGGGTATCAGCCTGCTGCGCTCTGTAAACCCTACCAACAGCAGCATTCCCTACCTCCACATGGCAGGTGAAGGCAACCTTGTGGCATGGACGGCCGACGAAGCGCCCTCGCAGTGGTACATCGAACCCGTTGCCGACATCAAGGCCGATGTGCCCGAGGGCGGGTATGCCACGGTGTGCTATCCCTTTGCCGTGACCATTCCCGAAAGCGTGCAGGTATATGCCGCCAAGGCTGTGAATGAGGCAGCCGGCGACGTGGCTTATCTCTTTGCCAACGGCGGTTTTGCCGCAGGTACGCTCAAAGCAGGTACGCCTGCCGTGATCAAGGCAGAAGCCGGTACGCAGACCTTTGCCATTGCTTCGGACATTGAAGGCACGGCCGACGACAACGCCCTCACGGGCGTGCTTGCAGCTGCTAGTTATGCCGAAGGCACAAATTATGTACTCAACGCCGCAGGTACGGCTTTCGTTAAAGCCGCTGCCACGGGCACGGCAGCAGCCAACACCGCCTACCTCCCTGCCGCGCTCGACGTGGAAGAACTTCCTTTCACCTTCACCTATACGGGTATTCGCAACCTTAATGTTCAGGACGGCAGCAACGCCGCGCCCGTGTACGACCTCTCTGGTCGCCGCGTACAGAAGGCAGAGAAGGGCATCTACATCACCTCCGGCAAGAAGCAGTTCGTAAAGTAATCTGATACTAAACAACCGACGCGCCGGAGCAAGCAAGTTTGCTGCCGGCGCGTCATTTTTTTAATTTAAATACGCAGAACTATGAAAACTAAATCATTTCGTATCGAGTCTGTCGTAGTGGCACTCGGATTTGTGCTGCTCGGCGTTTTCGTTTATCTCGGCTTGGATGCCCTCGCCACGCGCGACCGCATTGTGTCCGTACGCGGTCTTGCAGAACGCGAGGTGAAAGCCAACAAAGTAATTTGGCCTGTCGTTTACAAAACCACGGGCAATGACCTCAACGCCATTTATGCCGACATCAACAATGCCAATAAGGTGATTGCCGCTTTCTTAAAGGGCAACGGCATCGAAGAAAAAGAGATTTCAGCCGGTGCGCCGCGCATCATTGACTTGCAGGCCGAGCGCTATGCCGACAATCTCAACCGCGCCCGCTATAACGTCACCTGTATCACCACCGTCACCACCGACAAGATTGAACTTGCCAACCAGCTGATGCTACGCATGGGTGAACTCTTGAAGCAGGGCATCGCCATATCCGCCAACGACTACGACCAGCAAGTGCAGTATGAGTTTACGAAACTCAACGAAATCAAACCTGCTATGATTGAGGAGGCCACCAAGAACGCCCGCGCCGCCGCCGAGAAGTTTGCCGAAGACTCGGGCAGCAAACTCGGAAAAATCAAGGATGCGCAGCAGGGTCAGTTCTCTATCGAGGACCGCGACCAATACACGCCCGGCATCAAGAACGTGCGCATTGTCACCTATGTGTCGTATTTCCTTAAATCGTAAAAATCCCCCTTTCGCTTTACGCACCCGCTAACCGTTTTATCCTCTAATACCATGAGTAAACTGTTTTCGTTTGCTTTCGCCCTCCTTGCTGTGGCGGCCAGTTACGCCCAAAAGGCCTCGAAAGCATCTACGCCTTATTGGCTCGATCCCAACGTCAACCGCATCGGCACCGAGCAACCGCGCTCCGATTTCTTCGCCTACGAAACCGCAGAGCTTGCAGCAGTGGGCGACAAAACCGCTTCCACACGCTTCCTCTCGCTCGAGGGCAAGTGGAAATTCCATTTCTCGCAGCATCATAATGAAGCTCCTGAAAATTTCTTCCGTCTTGGCTACGACGATAGCGACTGGGAACTCTTCCCCGTGCCGGGTCTTTTCGAACTCAACGGCCATGGCGATGCTATCTACAAGAACATAGGCTATGCCTGGGCCACGCAGTTCGCATCCAATCCGCCCTTTGTGGAAGAGAAGAACAACTATACCGGTTCCTACCGCAAGACCGTGTCCGTGCCCGCCTCCTGGAAGGGACAAAGGATTTACATGCACGTAGGTTCCGCCACGTCCAACCTCACGCTTTGGGTGAACGGCCGCTTCGTGGGGTATAGCGAAGACTCTAAGAGTGCAGCCGAGTTCGACCTTACGTCCTATCTCGTGCCTGGAAAGGACAATCTCATTGCCATGCAAGTGATGCGCTGGTGCGATGGCTCATACAGCGAGGACCAAGATTTCTGGCGCCTCACAGGCATCGCCCGAGAGGTTTATCTCTACGCCCGGCCGCAAAGCCATCTTGCCGACCTCTTCATCACGCCCGACCTAACCGAGGACTACCGCGACGGCACGCTGAGCGTCAGTCTTATTGGCTACCGCGCCAAAGGGCTCACCGCACATCTTACGCTTACCGCCCCCGATGGCAAGCCTGTCAAGCAGCAGGCTGTACGCATGAATCCCGATGCCGAGGTGGAATGGCTGGTGAAAGAGCCGCAGCAATGGAGTGCCGAGCAGCCGCATCTGTATCGCCTCACCGTGGAGATGAAGAAAGGGGAAACGCTCCTCGAATGTCTCACGCAGGACGTTGGTTTCCGTAAGGTGGAAGTGCGCGGCGGACAGTTTCTTGTCAACGGCCGCCCCGTGCTCATCAAAGGGGCAGACCGCCATGAGCTCGACCCCGATGGCGGATATGTCGTCAGCGTTGAGCGCATGAAGCAAGACATTCAATTGATGAAGGAATATAACATCAACGCCGTGCGAACGAGCCACTATCCCAACGACCCGCGCTGGTACGCGCTTTGCGACCGCTATGGAATTTACGTCGTGGCAGAAGCCAATCTCGAGACCCACGGAATGGGTTACGGAGATGCCACCCTTGCCAAGAACCCACAGTTTGCCCTGACCCACTTGGAGCGCAACCGCAATAATACCCGCATACTCAAAAACCACCCCTGCATCGTCACATGGAGTTTAGGCAACGAAGGTGGCTATGGGCCGAATTTTGAGAAGGCCTACGACGAGACCAAAGCCTACGACCCCTCGCGCCCGGTGCAGTACGAGCGGGCAGGCCTTGCACGCGGCACGGACATATATGTGGAAATGTATCTCTCGCCCGCAACCTGCGAAAACTATCTCAAGAGCAATCCCGAGAAACCTCTCATCCCTTGCGAATACGCCCATGCCATGGGCAACTCTGAGGGCGGTTTTGGAGATTATTGGGATTTGGTGCGTAAATATCCCAAATTTCAAGGCGGTTTTATTTGGGACTTCGTAGACCAAGGCCTGCACGGCACTAACCGGGACGGCCGCCCCATCTACACCTACGGCGGCGACTACGGCCGCTATCCGGCCAGCGACCATAATTTCAACTGCAACGGCCTCTTCAATCCCGACCGCGAGCCGCACCCCCATGCGGAAGAGGTGAAATATTATTATCAAAACATTTGGACTACCCTCAAAGACCCTGTCCAAGGTATCGTTGAGGTTTACAACGAGCATTTCTTCGCCCCGCTCTCCAATTACTCCCTCAACTGGACGCTCTTGCGCAACGGTGTGCAGGTGCAGGCAGGCACAGTGAACAATATTGACGTGCAGCCTGGCGGTCGCGCCGACATACGCCTCGATGGTTATAAACCTGAAAAAGGCGGGGAAATCACTCTCCAAGTGGCATACAGGCTCAAATCCCCCGAGCCGCTCCTTAAAGCAGGACATGTCGCTGCGCAGCAAGAGTTCGTTTTGGAGCCATACGCTTTCCCAACGCTCGAAACCGCCATGCAGACGGATGAGCCTGCGCCCGTAGCTGTCAGCGAACAGCTTGCCTGTCTCACCCTTACCGCAGCCGGTACAGCTTGCACTTTCAACAAGCGCACTGGGTTCTTAGATTATCTCGACATCAACGGCCTGCCGATGTTTGAGCCGGGTTACAGCCTGCGTCCTGACTTTTGGCGTGCCCCCACCGACAACGATTACGGCGCAGGGCTGCAAAAGCACCTCGGCGCGTGGCGCAAACCCGAGTTGAAACTCATTTCCTTTACCCATGAATCGCGTGGCACCGCCCATCGCGTTCTTGCCGTCTACGACCTCCCCGCCCTCGAGGCCCGCCTCACCCTTGCCTATACGCTCAACTCCGCCGGCCGACTGTCCGTAGAGCAGGAGCTCAAGGTAAGCGGCGAACAAGGGAAACACCCCGTCCTGCCGCGCTTCGGCATGACCCTTGTGATGCCCGAGTCCTTCTCTGACATCACCTATTATGGCCGTGGACCGATAGAGAATTATTGGGACCGCCACGCCTCTGCCTTCCTCGAAGAGTACCGGCAAACGACCCGTGAGCAATATCATCCCTATATCCGTCCGCAAGAATGCGGCAACAAGACCGATGTGCGCTGGTGGACGCAGACCAATCCTGCCACCGGGGCGGGCATCACAGTCACTGCGCCCGAGCCTTTGGAGATGAGTGCGCTCAACTATCTCACCGACGACCTCGACGGCGGTCCTGTGAAAGAAGCGAAGCAGTTACATGCCGGCGACCTCACGCCGCGCCCCTTCGCCGAACTGCACATCGCGCAGCGGCAAATGGGACTGGGCTGCATAGATTCTTGGGGTTCGTGGCCGCTTCCTGCCTATCGCATTCCCTATGCCGACCATCGTTTCGCTTTTGTCATCTCGCCGGCTAAGAAATGACAAATGGACTTTCCTTTCCCTTGCTTCTAAAAAATTGGGAGGCTGCGCCAATTGGTGCAGCCTCCCATCATAATAATATATTATTGTGTGGAATGTTTTTGGTTTCTCGGAAAGCATTCCAGCACTTGCCGGCGCAGGAACGTGCGGTCGATGTGTGTGTAAATCTCTGTAGTCACGATGCTCTCGTGCCCCAGCATTGCCTGAATGGCACGAAGGTTTGCCCCGCCTTGCAGGAGGTGCGTGGCAAAGGTGTGGCGCAGGGTGTGGGGGCTGATGGTCTTGGTGATGCCCGCAAGGGCGGCATACTGGCGCAGGTTGTGGAACACCGTGATGCGCGAAAGGCGGCTGCGCCGCCGCTCGCTGATAAACACAAAGTCCTCCTCGCCCGGTTTGGGCGTGATGGTGGCGCGGTCGATAAACCACAGCCGCAACTCCTCGGCGGCGCGGGGCGACACGGGCACAAGCCGTTCCTTGCTCCCCTTGCCCATAACCCTCAAGAAACCTTCTTCGAGAAACAGGTTGGGCATTTGCAGGTTGCACAGCTCGCTCACGCGCAGTCCGCAACTGTATAGCACCTCAATCATGGCGCGGTCGCGCTGGCCGAAAGGTTGCGAAAGGTCAATGGCCGCGATTATGGCGTCCACCTCTTCGAGGGTAAGCACCTCGGGCAGGTGGACGCTTTTCTTTGGCGACTCGAGCAGCGCAGTGGGGTCAGTCTCGATGTAGCCGTCCACCAGCAGGAAGCGGTAGAATGAGCGCACACCCGAAAGCACGCGGCAGATGGAGCGCGGCGTGATGCCGATGTCGTAGAGCGCGAGCGTGAAGCGGTGGAAGTCGTCGAGTTTCGCGCAAAGCGGGTCGATGCCTTCGTCAGAGAGAAACGAGAGGTAGGTTTGCACGTCGTGCAAGTATGCGGCGCGGGTATTTTCAGACAATCCCTGCTCCAGCATCAAGTAAAGCCCATATTTTTCTATGTAGTCTTGCATATTAGAATGCAAAAATATTAAATTTGCACGTAAGATAATGCCAAAATCATGAAGATACTTATCATTAACGGCCCCAACCTCAATCTGCTGGGCACGCGTGAGCCGCAGCACTACGGCACAGGCACTATGGACAGCGTGCTGGACGCGCTGAAAAGCCAATACCCCGATGTGCAGTTCGACTATTACCAGAGCAACGTGGAAGGTTTTCTGATTGACCGCCTGCACCAGACGCTCGAAGAGCCTTGCGACGGCGTGGTGCTCAACGCCGGTGCCTACACGCATACCTCCGTGGCCCTGCGCGATGCCATTGCCGCCATTAAAGTGCCGGTTGTGGAAGTGCATATCTCCAATGTGCACAGCCGCGAGGAGTTTCGCCACCGCTCGCTCATCTCTGCCGTTTGCAAGGGCGTGATTTGCGGTTTCGGGCTTGACTCCTACCGCCTCGGCGTGGAAGCCTTGCTTGCCAGCTTTTAAGAAATGATGAAGAGAAAGCCCACTCCCCTTTCGCCCGTCACGCCCCATGCCGACAGAGAAGAGGCGTTGGCAGATTACGTCCTCGCGCACATTTCGCCCGAGGACGAATACTTGCACCGCCTGTACCGCGCCACGCAGACGCAGTTGCTTTATCCGCGCATGGCTTCCGGGCATTTGCAGGGCCGCCTGCTGCGTATGCTGATGCAGATGATACGCCCTAACCTCGTGCTCGAACTCGGCACCTTCTCGGGCTATTCGGCCCTTGCCATGGCTTCGGGCATGGAGGCCGGCGGGCGCGTGATTACGTTTGAGGTGAACGATGAACAGGAGGATTTTACTAACCCGTGGTTGGAGGCTGCGCCCTACGAGGCACGCGTAGAGATGATAGTGGGCGATGCGGCGCAGATACTGCCCACGCTCGGTCTGACCTTTGACGCTGCTTTCATCGATGCCAACAAGCGCGACTATTGTGACTACTTCGAACTCGTGCTGCCTTATCTGCGCCCCGGCGGTTTCTTGATTGCCGACAACACGCTTTGGGACGGGCACGTGGTAGATGCCGCCTACGACCACGACGCGCAGACCCTCGGCATCAGGGCGTTCAACGACCTCGTGGCGCACGACCCGCGCGTGGAAACCGTTATCCTCCCCCTGCGCGATGGCTTGACGCTTATTCGCAAAAGGAACTAAGTCGTTTTCTTGTTTATATATAAAAACATTTACTGGATTGGGAATTTCAATGATATATGTGTTAACTGCCTGGAAGGCAGTACGGAGCGAAGCGACGGTAACCGGGGACGAAGTCCTCGGTAAAAGCAATTGTGATATTTCTGCCTGGAAGGCAGTACGCCTGTGGCAATGTATAAAGAGCATGTCCTTTGGCGTAGTGCCTTCCAGGCACATCGTCTTCGTCTCGCCTTTCCGGGCACTACGTACCCGGTTATCGTCGCTACGCTCCGTAGTGCCTTCCAGGCACTTAGCACATAATTCAATCAACGCATATATAATAATATTGTATACCCTCGCCTTTGCCTTGCCGGCGTATGGTCAGACCAAGCAGAAGTCTGCCACAGAGCGCGGCATTGAGCGGCAAGGGTTTGTGGATATCAAGGCGATTGACCCGAGCATCAAGGTGAGCCTGATGTATACGCGTGCCGACAACTTCACAGGCCAGGTGCTTTATACCGATTTGCACACCGCCTACCTCCACCCTGCGGCAGCCGAGGCACTGAAAAAGGCGCAGGCAGAGCTCAAACGCCTGCGTCCCGACCTCAGCCTTTGCGTTTGCGATGCCGCCCGCCCCATGTCGGTGCAGCAAAAGATGTACGACGTGGTGTGCGGCACGAGCCAAGCCATCTACGTGAGCAACCCCAAAAACGGCGGCGGCTTGCACAATTACGGATTGGCCGTCGACGTTACGCTCTGCAATGCCGCTACGGGCGACACGCTGCACATGGGCACGAAGGTCGATTATCTCGGGGAACTCGCACACGTGAAGGGCGAGGCAGAGTTTGTGAAAAAGAAACTCATCTCGCAAGAGGCCTTGCATAACCGCCAACTCCTTCGCAAGGTTATGGCAGCCGCCGGCTATAAAGTGCTGAACACAGAGTGGTGGCACTTTAATTTCAAGTCGCGGGCGGAAGCCAAGGCAAAATATAAAGTCATCAAGTAAGGGCAGACCCATCGCAAGCCTCTTTTCTAACGTCCCCATCTTATGCCCCCTTTTCCCGAATTTCATGCAAAAGAAGACGCTTTCATCGAGGCGCACCTCACGGAGCGCGTTTCCGACGTGGCTCTGTTGCTGAGCCGTGACAAGACGCTGGACACTGCCTATATATTGCGGCAGATAGAGGGACAGCAGCGGTTGGCGGGCAAAGTGCCGTCGTGGACGGCAGTGAAAGGTCTGCTATTCCCGCCGCGCCTGTCTTTGGAGCAGTGCTCTGGAGAATTTACCGCGCGGTATAAGGCTACCGTAGTGAGGTACGCGGTGACGAGATGCGGCGCAATGGCCGATTTGACCGGTGGCTTTGGCGTGGATTTCTCTTTCCTTTCGCCTTTATTCGACAAATCCTATTATGTGGAAAGGCAAAGCGTGCTATGCGCGGCGGCGCGGCACAACTTTCCCCTTTTAGGACTGAAAAACGCTGAAATCATCGAAGCAGATGGGTTGGAATTTCTCAAAGACCTCAAAGAACCGCTCGACTTCATCTTCTTAGACCCGGCGCGGCGCGACGATGCAGGCGGCAAGACCATGCTTATTGAAGACTGCACGCCAAACGTGGCGCAGGAACAGAACACGATTTTATCGAAGACCAGCGTTGCATTAATAAAACTCTCTCCGATGCTCGACCTTACCCGCGCGCTCCACACGTTAAGCCACGTGCGCGAGGCGCACATCGTGTCAGAAAACAGAGAGTGCAAAGAACTTTTACTCTTGCTCGATGCAGCGCACACGGGCGAACCGCGCATTGTTTGCGCCGATGAAAACGGCGTTTTCTCCTTCCTGCTTTCCGAAGAAGCCGCCGCCGCGCCTGTTTATGCCGCCGCCCCCGAAACTTATCTTTACGAACCGAACGCCGCCATTATGAAAGCCGGTGCTTTCAAACTTGCAGCCACGCGCTTCGCCCTGAAAAAGCTGCACCCCAACAGTCATTTATACACCTCGGAGCAATTCGTAGAAAATTTCCCCGGTCGTGCGTTCCGCGTGCTGCGTCAAAGCGGTTGCGGCAAACGCGAATTGAAAAAAATAGTGGCAGCCACTCCGAAAGCCAACCTCACCGTGCGCAACTTTCCCGAAACGGTGGCTACCCTGCGCCGCCGCATCGGCTTGCGCGAGGGCGGCCTGGAATATTGGTTTGCCACCACCAACGCCCGTGGCGAGCATCTGATGATTTGTTGCGAGCGGGCGCAAACTCATGTATGACCTATGTTGCTCCTGTACGGTAGCACGAATTTTCACTAATTTATTTTGTATTTTCGGCTGCACTCGGCAATATGAGCAAGTGTGTCAAAACGGATATAGTTGCAGATGTATCCCCTGTAAGGGGAAAATAAATCAGCGTAGGGGCTTGCCCCTACGTATAGCGTTGCAAGTACGATTGCCCCTGTAAGGGGCTTATAATTAAAAGAACAACTTTATTAAGTTCTAATTATAAGCCCCTTACAGGGGCAATCTTATTCTATCGTCTTTCCACAGGGGCTTGCCCCTGTGCTGGGTTATTAAGCCCTTTCAGGGCAATGTCGGCTACATGTACATTATGACTCAGCCCCTTCTGACTTAACGAAATCGTTGGCATTTTTATCAGCAAAACCGCGTTTTTGTTCGTTTTTTTATAGGAAAATCGCCTCATTAGCTGACTAATTGCCATTTTTGTTATAACTTTGCGCCGATAAAGGATTGGTTTTATTTTTTTCTCTAACCAAAGACAATGGAACTTGACAAATTTGACAGGCAGCTGCGGCTGCTGCTTATGCTTACCCAAAACCGCAACCTCACCGTGGACGACGTGAGTCGCCAGCTCTCAATGAGCCGCCGCTCCATCTATCGCTATATCGATTCGTTCAAGCAGATGGGGTTCATCGTGGTGAAAGAAGGGCCGCGCTACCACATCGACCCTGAGTCGCCCTTCTTCAAGCAAATCACCTCGCTCATTCATTTCACCGAAGACGAGGCGATGACCATCAATCAAGTACTTAATTCCGTCTACGACAATTCTCCGCAGGTGCGCCACCTGCGCGAGAAACTCTCCTCGCTTTACGACTATAAAGTGCTCTGCAAGCACGGCGTGGACGAACACATAGCGCAAAACCTCGCCGCCCTCTTCGACGCCGTCAAGACGGAGCGCATGGTGGTTCTGCGCGATTACGCCTCGCCCAACAGCGCACAAACTTCCGACCGCATCGTAGAACCCTATCTCTTTGTTTCGGAAAACAGTGAAGTGCGTTGCTACGAAATCAAGACCGGGCAGAACAAGACGTTCAAGCTGAGCCGCATACGCAAGGTTGAGCCGCTCGACCTGCTGTGGAGCCACAAGAGCGAGCACGCTGAGTTCTTTACCGACCTCTTCCACTTCTCGGGCGAAGAGCGTTTCCCCGTGACCCTCATTTTGGGTCAGCTTTCCATGAGTCTGCTCGTAGAGGAATATCCCGGCGCTTCCGCAATGCTTAAAAAGCAGGACGACGGACGCTTCCTGCTAAAAACGGAAGTGTGCAGCTACAAAGGTATCGGACGCTTCGTTATGGGGCTGATCGATGACATCGAAATAGTAGACAGTCCCGAATTTGTGGATTATCTGCGCGGAAAGGTCGAAGATTTAACACAAAAAGTTGGCAAGTGACATTCGCTGACACAAAATAGCTCTTACTTTGCACCCGTAAACCTCAAACGAAAACCTTAAAACTTTTACGGATATGGCAAAGAAAGAAAATCTCCTCGAGCTTAACGTCAGCCTAAACCTCAACCTTACCGACCGCCTTGCGGAAACCACTGCCTTCCGCCGCCTCGCCAACTTTTACAGCCGCCTGCTCGGCAACTCCTGCACGGCAGCCGAGGCCGTAAGCATCACTTACGCCCAGCTGTTCCTTTTCGGAACGCTCTGCCCCTTTGACCTGAGCGCAGGCTGGCGCGCCTGCTTCCTCCTGCTTACCTTGGGCGCAATCAGGAACGCCCGTCTTTGGCGGTAAAACTCTTTGAACATAAAACGCATCGGCGCATTGCACAAGGTCTGTGCAATGCGCCGATGCGGTTTACGTTAGGAGGCGTAATTCATCAGTTTGAGGCTTAGGAAAGTGTAAACAATTCGTAAACACTCCTATGAATATTGGTTGCAGTCTTAATAATATAAAAATCTTTTTACTTTTTGAAGATAAATCGGCGTTGTTTGTTACAAAGTCCATACTTTTGTTTAGTGTTTCACTTTAAATTTTTATTATTATAATGAAAAAGGTTTATCTTTTTGTGCTTGCAGCGTTCATTTCGTTCGTTAGTGCCTATGCTCAAATCGTTCGCTCGACTGACAATCCGCAGTATTTGCCTACGCCAGAATACACATACGACGGCGGAGATGATGAGAAAAAAGTTTTCGGCATGATTCGTGTTGGTGTTGGTACTTCTTGGCTTGTTGGCAAGAATGCAAAAAAATCTTGACAGCCAAATTGGGTATGGTGTTGACTTAGGCTTGGG
>JBJEAH010000264.1:0-21534 GCA_051868815.1 Alloprevotella sp. | reverse complement strand
GGATAATGGAAAGTATGGTGACGACGTTGGGGTGCGTGTTGAAACGGTTGAAAAAGTTTGCCCACATCAGTCCGAGCGGACGCGTGAAATGTATGTCCAGCCACTCCTCGGTGTCCTGCGACTTAAAGGTGGCGGCGAGCTTGGAATTTTCTTTTTGCATGATGGGAGGGATTGTTATATATACAATATTATATATAGGTCTTATAGAGATTTTACCAGTCTTTGGGCAATGGCTTTCGCGGCAGGGCGGCGGCACGGCGAGAAACTGGGCCAGTCGTTGAAATCTATAATCAAGATGCTGCCGTCTGCCTTTACAATGGCATCGCCGCCGTAGACCGTAAGTCCTGAAACGGCGGCGGCGCGGTCGGAAATGCGCTTCAACTGTGCGGCATCGAACGGGAAATGATGGGGCACGCCGTTGTGGACTTCAAGACCGAACTTGCTGAAGCCTTCGCCCTCGGTGGGATAAAGGAAATGGAAGAAATCCGTGCCCTCCACGCCATAGAATTTCACGAGGTCGCCCTCTGCGTGCTCGCTCGCAACGGCCTCCTCAATGCCTCTTGCGTGAAAGTCGGCAAGGGCACGGCGCAAGGCAGCGGCATCGTCTACATAAGAGACATCGGCCGCCGACTGGGCGCAGGCGTCCCCGCGCTTCAGCCAAAGCGGAAAGGCGATGGCCGACGACACGTCGGGGGTTGCGGTTGCGAGGCATAGGCTGCGCGGCTGCGGAATATCGTTTTCCTGAAAGCAGGCCGTAAGCGCGGCACGCGAGGCTTTGAGCAAGGCATCGGGCGCATTGAGCACGGGTTTGCCTGCTGCGGCAGCCTCACACAGTTGGCGAACCACGTCCGCGCCGCGTGCCATGGAAAAGACAGCATCAAACTCTTCAAGTTCCACCGCCACGAACACATCTTCGGCTATCACCGACACCTCGTGCCCCATGTGCATCAAGCGCGATGCCACGGCCGAGAAAATGGCGTTGTCGCGGTCTGCGCTGTTGGGCGAGAAGCGCGGCGAACGGCTTATTCCTAATATATTCATTTATTGATGCTCTAAAAAGTCTTCAGCCTTGCGGATATCTTCCGCGTGGTCAACGTCAAGGATTTTGGAAAAGGGGCAGGCTTTGAGTTTCAAGCCGTCAGCCACCAGCGCGCGCTGGAAATTGCGCATTCGGCTCTGCCCTTCGTCCATGCAGCGGCGCAGCGTGAGGAGGGCCTTGGGGGCGAGGCAATAGATGCCGCCCGAAATGTAGCGGTCGCCCTCGTCCGTGTCGTGGAAGCCCGTGATGTTGAGTGCGCTGTCAGTACCCACGTAAAGCGGTTTCTCGTCATCGACGTAATCTGTCACGGCCATCATGCCATCAAGTGCGCTCTCGCGGAAACGGCGTATGTATCCGGCAAATTCTTCTTCGCGGAAAATGGTGTCGACCGTGGTGAGGCAAAAAGGCGCGTCGGCGAGAAAGGGCGAGAGTTCGAAGAAACTGTGCATGCTGCTCGGCGTGGTTTTCACCACGAGGCGAATGTCGTCCGCCCTACCCGTCTGTCGCAGATGTTCGAGGTGCGCCGCCGTTTCGGGGTGCAGGTTATTTATAATAATGTCTATCTCCTCGGCGCCGTTGTCGCGGAAAATGCGGATGAGGCGGTCTATGAGTTTTTCGCCGCCCACTTCCACCAATGGTTTGGGCGCGGCCACGCCTTCCTCTCTTAGGCGAGAACCTTCGCCGGCGGCAATGATTGCAAATTTCATTTTATATAAAAAGATTATTCTATTTTTTCTTCGCGCGGCGTAAAGGTGCGCACGTGTCCTCCGCGCTCGTCCTCGCGACGGTCATGGTAGAGTTTGGGCAAAGGATTGGCGTTAGCCTCGTCGAAACGCTGGCGGTTGCGGAATATGTCAATGGCTGCATAAACTGCCTCGCGGAAAGAGGTCGGCGAAGCAACACCCTTGCCGGCGATGTCGTAGGCCGTGCCGTGGTCGGGCGAGGTGCGCACAACGGGCAAGCCTGCCGTGAAATTCACGCCCTCTTCGCCAGAAAGTGCCTTGAAGGGCGTAAGGCCTTGGTCGTGATACATCGCCAGCACGCCGTCGAAACGGCTGTATTGCCCCGTGCCGAAAAAGCCGTCGGCGGGGTAAGGGCCGAAACACTGTATGCCTTCGTCCACGAGCTGCTTGATGGCGGGCGTTATCACGTCTTGCTCTTCCGTGCCGAGCACGCCGCCGTCGCCGTTGTGCGGATTAAAGCCGAGGATGGCGATGCGCGGAGCCGATACGCAGAAGTCGCGGCGCAGCGACTTATAGAGCAGGCGTGCTTTGTGCTCGATTGCTTCCTGCGTGATCTGCTCTGAAATCTTCGACACGGGCACATGCGTCGTCACCAAGGCCACGCGCATGAGTTTGTTGAAGAGAATCATCAGCGGCTCCGTCTCTGCGTTGCCGAGGCGGTCTTGCAGATATTCCGTATGCCCAACGAAGCGGAAGTTCGTGCTTTGAATGCTGCTTTTGTTGATAGGTGCGGTGACAAGAACATCAACTTTGCCCTCGCGCAAATCTTGCGTGGCGCGCTCCAAAGCGAGAAAGGCGGCGTGACCTGCCTCAGGATTTGCCTTGCCAAACTCCACAAGAACTTCTTCATCGAAGCAGGAAATCAGGTTGAGCCTTCCCTCGTGCGCCTCCTCGGCAGAAGGTACGATTTGGAACGGTGCGGAGAGGTTCATCGCCTTGCGGTGGTACGTGCCCACCTTAGCCGAGCCGTAGACAATCGGCGTGCAAAGTTCGAGCATGGCAGGATCGCCAAACACTTTATAAATGAGTTCGTAGCCCACGCCATTAGTATCGCCGTGGGTCACGGCAACGCGCACCTTGGGCAGTTGCTGCTCTTGCGACGCGTTGTTTGAGTCGTTGTTGAAATCGTGTATCATGGTATTTTATTGATGTTATTTTTAGTAGACAAGCAAACAAAATTTTTGAGAATCTATTTATACGACAACTTAGACAACTTTGGACAACTTTATTTCATATTTTCGGCTGCGCTCGGCAATTTCAAGTAAACTTGATTGCGCTCGCTTGCACGAAAATTCTGCGTGCCGTTTTTATTGCGACGACAACAGGGACAACTTTCGACAACTTTCAGTTGTCTTTCTGTGTGCGCGGAAGGCGTATAAAATACGCCCAGTTGTCTTTGTTGTCGTCATATTAAACTATGAGCTTCAAACTATTAAAGTTGTCTTATGTTGTCTTTGTTGTCGTTTTGAATTTTATTGTTTCTCTCAATGTTTTTCTCTTCTTCTGCCGTTGAGAGCAGGCCGCAAGCGGCAAAAATATCCTGACCGCGCGAGGCACGCACCGTGGTGAAGAGCCCGCGGCCCGTGAGGTAGTCGCGCAGTGCAATCATCTCCTCATCGCTCACGCCTTTGAGCGGCGTGTCGGGAATGTCGTGGAAGCGAATCAGGTTGATGCGGCAATCCAGCCCGTCTAAAAGGCGGATCAGGGCATCGGCATGGCGGCGCGTGTCGTTGATGCCCTTGAAAACGATGTATTCAAAGGAAAGTCTGCGCTGCGCCGCGCCTTCCGGGCGGTGCGCCCCCTTGCGGCAAAAGTCGTATTGCTTCAAAAGTGCTGCGATGTCGGCGATGCCAAACGCCTTTTCGGCGGGCATGAGTGCTGCACGGTCGGAAGGAATTGGGTGATGCAGGCTGATGGCGAGGTGGCAGCGGCTCTCGTCGAGGAAACGGATTAAGCCTTTTGCCAGTCCCACGGTGGAAACGGTGATGCGCTTCGGACTCCAAGCGTAGCCCCACGGAGCGGTGAGGACCTCGGTGGCACGCAGCACGTTGTCCAGATTATCCATCGGCTCGCCCTGTCCCATAAAGACGATGTTCGTCAGCGTGTCGCGCTCGGGCAGGGAATAGATTTGGTTGAGTATGTCGGCGGCCGAAAGCGAGCGCACAAACCCCTGCCGGCCCGTCATGCAAAACGCGCAACCCATCTTGCAGCCCACTTGCGAGCTGACACAGAGTGTGGCGCGGTCGCCGTCGGGAATGTAGACGGTTTCTACAAAATGCCCGTCGGAGGTGCGATACAGATACTTTGCCGTACCATCGACAGACCGCTGGCATTTCACGGGTGCGCTGCACCCAATGGCGTACGCCTCCGACAGCCTACGCCGCGCGTCGAGCGAAAGGTTGGTCATCTTGTCGATGCTGTCGACGTGCTTGCCGTATATCCAGCCTGCAATCTGCTTGGCGGTGAATGCCGGCAAGCCTAAGCCCACGGCAATACCTTTCAGTTCCTCCGGCGACAGGCCGAGCAAAGATTTGTTGTTCATAATTTGTTTTTTCTAAGACCTTGATTTTCGTTTAATGCGACCAACAGGAATTTCTTAGAATTTCAGCACCACTGCGTTATTTGCAGGAATTTCCACAAAGGCAACGCCGTCTTTGCGCAACTCCAACGTCTGCATTTCGCCCGAGAGCAAATCATGAGCGGAGCACATGCCCTCGCGCAGTCCCATAAGCGCGAAGGCATCTTCGGGAATGCGCACGCCAACATGCACGCCCCGGTCGGCAAAGTTGGCAACAATGAGCATTTTCTCCTTGCCCGCAGCACGCAGGAAAGCGTACTGGCGGTCGGCGTTGTAGCCGTTGTCGCCTGCGTAGTTGGCATATTGCAGGTCGTAGAACGTGCCCTCGCGGAGCGCGGCTTCGCTGTTGCAGAGTTTTACGATATTATTATAATATGCGTACAGGGCCTGCTGCTCGGGCGTGCAATGCAAGAGGTCGCCGTGGCAAAGACGGTCGAGCGTGTCCACGTGCCAGTAATCGAAAATCGTGGTACGGCCGTCGCGCCCGCTGAATCCCTCGGCATCCATGCCGCGCTCGCCGAGTTCCTGACCCGCATAAATCATCAGCGGATTGGTGCCCATAAATGCCGAAACCGCCAAAGCGGGACGCGCCTTTTCGCCCGAGCCGGCAAAGAAGTCGGAGGCGATGCGCTGCTCGTCGTGGTTTTCGAGGAAATAAAGCATGTGCGTGCGGATATCGTCCAAGCATTGCCACTGCCCCGTGATGCACGAAGCGGAAGCCTCGCCGCGCACAACGGCACGGAGCGTGTCGTAAAGCCCCACCTTATCGTAGAGATAGTCAAAGCCGCTTTGCAGATAGCGGCGGTATTCGCCGGGATTGTACACCTCTGCCACGAAGATGAGGTTCGGATATTTTTCCTTTACCTTGGCAATGGCATACGCCCAAAACTCTGCGGGGACCATTTCCGCCATGTCGCAGCGGAAACCGTCTACGCCCTTCTTCGCCCAAAAGAGCAAAATGGCCGTCATCTTGTCCCACGTGTCGGGCACAGGGTCGAAGTGCGCCGCTGCGCCGGCGTAAAAGTCCACGCCATAGTTCAACTTAACCGTTTCGTACCAATCGTTGCGGCCGGGACGGGGTGAGAAGCAATTGTTGCCCGTCACCTTTGCCGGATATTCGCGATAAGGCACATTGGCGGCGCGGTCCTCCTCAAAGTTCTCCGTGCTGAACATCTGCCCGGGCAGATAGTAGAAATTGTTTTGCGGCGAGAAGCCTTTTGCCGTGTCGTCGCCCTCGCCGAGGTCTTTTACGCGGGCGGGCTTTGCATCGGAACGGTAAGAGCGTGCCACGTGGTTGGGCACGAAGTCTATCAGCATTTTTAGCCCGGCCTTGTGCGTGCGGCGCACGAGTGCGTCAAACTCCTTCATGCGCTTTTCGGGCACGGTGGCGAGGTCGGGACAGATGTCGTAATAGTCTTTGATGGCATAAGGCGAACCGGCCTTGCCTTTCACCACTGCGGGGTGGTCTTTGGCGATGCCGTAGGTCGTGTAGTCGGTCTGCGTGGCGTGTTCCAGCACGCCCGTGTACCAGATATGCGTAAACCCGAAATCGCTGATGCGTTTCAACACTTCGGGCGTAAAGTCATTGAGCTTGCCGCAACCATTCTCGTGAATGTCGCCGCCGGGAATGTTATTGGCCACGGTGTTGCCGTAAAGGCGCGGCAGCACTTGGTATATCGTTATTTTTTCAGTCATTAAATTATAAAATATAAGGTCTCACGAGTAGGGGCGTTTTGCAAAACGCCCGGTTAATGATTGCCGCAAAGAAATGTCTTTGCGATGCTATCGGCGGGCGTTTTGCAAAACGCCCCTACCCTTCAAGCCCTTGCACATACAAGCAGGGGCGTATAGCATTGGCCCGACAACGCCGAGCGTATCCTATACGTCCCTACTCAATATATAATTATTCGTTCACGCCGCGTGCGCTTACGGCCTCGTTGCCTTTGCAGATTTTGGCAATAAGTCCCTGCAAAGTCTTGCCCGGACCGCATTCCACAAATTCTGTTGCGCCGTCGGCCACCATATTTGCCACTTCCTTCGTCCAAAGCACGGAAGCCGTGAGCTGCTTGATGAGGTTGGCCTTGATTTCTTCGGGGTCGGTGTGCGGCAGAGCGTCCACGTTCTGATATACGGGGCAAACGGGCGTCTTAAACTCCGTCTGGTTGATGGCCTCTTCGAGTTCCTCCTGTGCAGGCAGCATCAGGGGAGAATGGAACGCGCCGCCCACGGGCAGCACAAGGGCACGCTTTGCGCCGGCCTCTTTCAACTTGGCGCAGGCTGCGTCGATGGCATCCTTCGCACCAGAGATGACGAGCTGACCCGGGCAGTTGTAGTTAGCGGGTACTACCACGCCCGTCTCTTCGCTCACAGCAGCGCAGATTTCCTCAATCTTCTCGTCGGGCAGAGCGATAACGGCCGCCATGCCGCCGGGGTTCTGTTCACAGGCCTTCTGCATGGCAAGTGCACGCTTCGACACGAGGCGCAGACCGTCCTCGAAACTCAGACAGCCGGCGGCGGTGAGCGCGGAGAGTTCGCCGAGCGAATGACCTGCCACCATGTCGGGCTTGAAAGCGTCGCCGAGACAGAATGCGCTCACCACGCTGTGCAGGAACATAGCAGGCTGCGTCACCTTCGTCTGCTTCAACTCCTCGTCCGTACCCTCGAACATGATGTCGGTGATGCGGAAACCGAGGATTTCGTTTGCCTTTTCAAAATACTGTTTGGCTATCGGATGCTTTTCGTACAAGTCTTTTCCCATGCCCACGAACTGTGCGCCTTGTCCGGGAAATACAAATGCGTTCATAAAAGAGAAGAATTTGATTTTTAATATAATAAAACTAATTTGCTAAAGCATTCAACCCACGCGCCCGCCCATAATGCGACGCACGCGTAAGGCCCTCTCTGCTTTCACACTGCAAAAATACTTATTTTTTCGGTAACTTTCTTATAAGCCCGTGCAAAACAAGTGCTATTTCCTACTTTTGGCGTATTCTCTCCGACTATTCAGCCCGCGCCCTGCTGCACCCGCTGCCGCGCTACCACCGTCTGCAACGCCCTTGCCCGTGGCATTTTTTTCCTTTCTCCCTAAAAGTTTTTCCTTTCACCAAGCTATTTTTCACTATCTGCCAAGAAAAAGTTTGTTACAAAGTTTGTAACGGCCGTTACAAAGTTTCTAACACATGTTACAAAGTTTGTAATACGTGTTACAAAGTTTGTAACAAACTTTTTCTTATAGGATAGGAAAAAATTGCAGGGAGAAAGGGAAAAAAGAAAGGCAGAGCGCAAAAACGCCCTGCCTTGGGAACATGAATTAGACTAATTGGGAATACACTTTCTAAGCCCTTACATTCCGCACAGGCGGCCGTAAGGACAATATTTGCAGACTTTCTCGGGCTCTTCGGTAACGGTGAAAGGCTGGGCGGGGTCGAAGATGGAAGACAAAAGGGATTGGAGGGCGGCCTCAAACTCGGCGGCGTAGTCGGCATAGGAATAGACGGGCGTGGCATTCTTGCCCGAACCCATTTTCAGATAAGGCGTATTGTCCTTGTTCAGGCTGTTCAGATAATAGATGGCAGGGGCGGCCGTTTTGCCGTGCATGTGGCGGTAGGCCAAGGCATAGAGCGAAACTTGGAAGGCGTAATGCTCGTGCTTGCCGTCGCAGCAGAACATGGCCGGCACATCAGGCAAAGCCTTTGCCGCGCCACCCGTCTTATAGTCCACAACGCGCAGGAGCGTGCGGCACGCCCCGTCGGCCACGTCCTCCACTTCGTCCACACGGTCGATAATTCCTTTGATAAGAACAGGGATTTGCGTACCGTCGGGCAGGTCCACATCGACCGTTAACTGCCAACGCTCTTCCTCCGACACAACCTTGACCGACTGATAGCTGGCATCGTAAAGCAGCATCTTGGCCAGACATTTCACCGCCGCCGACTTCATCACAGCATTCTCCGAACGGCATAACTGTTCATCAGCCTCCGGCTCTGCCTCGCGGCGCACGGCAATGTAGGCCTGCTCTACGTATTCACGCAATTTGGCTGTCTCTTTCGCAGCCCGCTTCAACATATCGGGCGTGAGGCGGCGGCCGTATTGGTCTTTATAGAAAAGTTCTGCTGCATTGTGGAACACGCTGCCAAACACGTTGGGAGCGACTTCCTGAACGGGCGGCTGCGGTTCGGGAATCTTTGCCACGTGCTTGAAGTAGAACATCTGCGGGCATTTCATGTAGTTGATGACGGACGAGGGCGAAAGCGATCCGACGAGGGCGGCAAGGTTTTCGGGCTTGGCTATATCCGCCACGCCCGCAATGAGGGGATTGCCCTGCGGGAGCTGCATCTTGTATTGACTGATGGGGAGACGGCTCTCCACGAGCAGCTGGGAAATGAAGCGCGACATCTCGCCGCGCGTGATGCCATCGGTCACGGCTGAATACATCAGGCGGACGCTCCGGGCACGCTGCACGAGGCGGTAGAAATAATAGGCAAAGACGGCGGTGCGGCGGCGCACGGTGGTGAGGGAAAAGGCCTCGCGCAGCTCGCCCGGAATAAAAGAATTGTCGCCACCCGAGCGCGGCAGGTTGCCTTCGGAGGCGGAAAGCACGAGCACGCTGTCGAAGTCGAGCAGGCGCGTTTCGAGCACGCCCATAATCTGCAAGCCTTCGAGGGGTTCGCCATGCAGGGGCAAATCGGTCTGCATCAGCACCGCCCGCAATAGGCGCAGGAGCGTTTGGGGCGTAACGTTGAGCGACGCCTCTGCCACCAGACGGCTGAAACGTCCCACGACGGCGTAAGCCTGAAAGCAGGCTTCTTCGTAGATGTCCTTAAAGATTTTCTTGATCGTGCCGTCGGCCGCAAGGCGCGCCGCTTCTTCCTTGAGCCGGTCGGCAAGGTCGGCGAGGAGGGCTGCATTGCTGTCGGCAGATGTTGCCTCAAAACGGTCGATTAGGGCAAACGCAGGCGTTTGCGAAAGCGGATAGCCCTTGGTGACATTTACCTTGTCGACCTCTTCGGGCAGTGCGTGCAGCACGCCTTGCATCAGTCCTTCGCCTGCCAGCACAACGGCCATGCGACGCAGGTCGGCGGCGCCGCCCTGCCCTATATTTTTCCTCAACCAAGCCGCCACGCTCTTGGCCTGCGCGGTCTCGGTGGGGGCTTCAACGACTTCTATCCGAGGCAAAAGGCCGGAGCCCGCGCTGCGCTCCATGTTGCGGAACGCCTCGGGCGGCAGGGCGTTGCCGAAAGCGGCAATGTTTTCCTTTACAAAAAGCCCGGCTTCGCAAGCGGGGTGTCGCACGGTGTAGTATTCGTCGTAATCCCAATAGAATATGGCCTGCTCCTTAAACGCTTCCATGAGACTGCGCTCCACGCTACTCAAAACGTTGAAGCCCGCGAAGACGTAGGTGAACCCCTCGCGGGGACGCAGCGTGCCCTGCCTGAGCCGTCGGATCACGCTGCGATAGAGCGCGCCCTCATAAGGGGCTATGCCTTCGGCGGCGGAAGCGTTGAGGGCGGAATATATTTTATAGAGATTATTCCAAAGTTCCAAGAACTTGCGCCGCACCACGCTGCGCTCCATATCCCGGAAACAGCTGCGGAAATGGCGCATGGCCTCCTCGGGTGCGCCGAAGGTCTTTTCAATATCTGCGAAGTCGCTCATGTTGGCAAAGAGGCGGGCGGCATCGGCCTCGTTCTTGTCCACGTCGTCAAAGTCGGAGAGCAGTTGCCTGCCCCAGCCGTAAAACTTGTCGAGGGACAACGCCTCATTGCCAGGCGTGCAACCTATATATATATTGTATATGCGGCAGACGGCCTCGATTTCGTCCATCACCTCGCTCTGCGCGAGGCTGCGGAAGAGCTCGCTGATGGTGACGTACTGCGGTGCCCAGAGCGGGCGGTCGGCGCGGCGCAGGTGCTCGTTGAAGAAGAGGCTGGCACGCTTGTTGGGGAACACTATGACAAGGCGGCGAAAGTCGATATCGCTCCTGCCGAGCAGGTCGTCCGCTACGAGTTGCAAGAAAGATTTGGGGGTGTTCATTGGGATACCGCTTGCTTCGTTTGAAGTATTCATAAGTTCTTTAGAGTAGGGGCGCAATTTTATAAAGCCTCAACTAATTTGTTCTCATCAAAATACCAGAGAAAGGCTTTTACGTGGGGCGTGCCCATCTGGCGCAAGTAAGCAGCATACTGCTTCACCTGCTCCTGATGCTTGGGCAGGGGCTTGCCAAACTTGTAGTCGAGCACAACGGCACGGCCGTCCTTAAACGACACGCGGTCGGGGCGCACCATCGCCACACCCTGCCCATTGCCTGCGGGCAGGAGAATGGAGCGTTCGTTGAGCACGAGCCAACTGCCGTCGGTCAAATCGGCCACCAAGGGGCAGGCGGCTATCTTTTGCCTTATTTCCGTTTCGATTTTGTCGAAATCTATACCATCGGCCTCAAAGCCCCGGCCGCGCAGCACACCCACGGCGCGCGAGATATCGGCGGCGGTCTCTATCATCGAGAAGATTTTGTGCATGAGATTGCCCCGGTTGATGTAGGCAGCAGCATCGGCAGCCTCTTCCTCGCCGGCACGCGCGGCAATAAACTCGGCAGCCTCGCCGCTCTGGCAGAAGTTGGCGCGGAGCGGGGTTTGGCAAAGCGCGATGTGCATTGGGCGGCGCACATCGCTGCCAAACGGGTTTTGCTTGCCGCCGGCGGGCGCGGCCTGCCCCTCGGCGCGGCAATCGGCCCGGGGCGAGGAAAGCGTTTCCAGCACAAAGCCTTCCGCCGTTTCCTCATAACGATATTTCTGATAATCGTCGCTGAAATTATTATCGATTACCTTATGCAGCAAATCGCCGACCGTGGCAACCTGATCCTTATCCTTATCCTTGCCCGACCATGTGCCCCAAACGAAAAGGTTGTGCCGGGGACGCGTGAAGGCCACATAAAGCAGATTGAGGTTTTCAATACGGCTGCGCAAATGTTCCTGCTCATAATCGGCAGCAAAAATGGAATGCTTCACCCTCTTTGAATGAGGCGCAACAGGAATAGGCGAAATCTTAGAGAATGGAGCAACCCGGGGCGTGAGCCAAAGAATGGTGTCGTTGTGGTCTTTTTCAAGATTCCAATCACAGAAGGGAATGAAAACCGTGTGCGCTTCGAGCCCTTTGGACTTATGGATGGTAAGCACGCGCACACCGTCGGCCACCGCGCCGGGTATGGATTTGGAAAACAAGATTTCGTCCCAATGATCCAAGAAATCAGGAAGGGAAGAAGCATTGTCCTGCAAATAGGCCGCAACAAGGTCGAGGAAATAGGTGAGATAAGCCAACTGGCCAGCCGCATGCGCCTCATCAGTGTTTTCAACGGCGGCATTCTGCCAAAGCCCGAATATCCTAATCAGTTCCTCGCAGAGTTCGTAAAGCGGCATGGCGGCGAGTTCGGCGCGTCTGCCCGTAAATTCCTGCGGCAAGGCATTCAGCATTGCCTCGCTATCGTGGAGCGGGGCGTCGGGGCGATAGGTTTTGGCCAAAGAGGCAAGTGCCAGTTTGTTGCCGTCATCGGCGAGCACGCGCAGCGCGTCAATCACGGTCAGCACTGCGGGGGAAGCCGACAGCAGAAAAGCCTCGTCGGAAATAAGCGGAATTTCTTTTTCCGCAAAAGCGTCTACGATATCAGCCGCCTCCCCTTTCTTGCGGACGAGTATGCACATCTCGCGATAGGGAAGCCCTTCTGCGTGGAGCCTTTGCATCTGCTCCGCCATTTCATCAAGCACTCCCCCTCCCTCTTCATCGCTGGCGGCGGGCGCACCGGGTTTGGACGACACCGCTATGCGCACATAGCCCACATCGCCCTTGTGCTTGGCTTCCTGGCAACCGGCCTCTTCGTAAATATCTGCGGCATGCGCCTCGCCGCCTCCGAGACTGTCGATTATTGCGGCGGCCTTGGGGAAAAACTGATTGTTGAACCGCACGATGCGCTCGTCGGTGCGGAAGTTTGTCTGCATTTTGCAGAGGATATCCTCGCCGCCGTTCTGCTTGCCCTTATATTCCTTATTAAGTCCTTCGAGAATTTCCCAGTCGCCGCCCCTGAAACGGTAGATGGCTTGCTTCACGTCGCCGACCAACAGGCACTTGCCGCCCGTAGACATGCTTTCGAGCAGGAGTTTCCTGAAATTCTCCCATTGCATGGACGAGGTGTCTTGGAACTCGTCGATCATAATATGGTCGAAACGGCTTCCGGCGCGCTCGAGCACGAAGGGCGCATCGGCGGCAGCGACGCTATTGCGGAAGATATAGGGCACATAGGCTATCATCTCGCGGCTGTTCTCTTCGTTCACCTGTTGGAGTGCCTTCCGTGTTTGCTGCAAAAGGCTGAGGGGATTGAGCCGGTCGAGGCAGATTGCGCAGGTGTTGAGGACGGGCATCAGCTGCACGCGCTTTTCCTCGGTATCTGCCAGCACCTCCCTCCAATGGCCGGCAGCAGCCATGGCGGAAGCGTCTTTCGTATCCGCAGCCTTGAGCCAATTTTCAGGGGCTTCGATGCGCTTCAGCAGACGATTGGCAGGAGTAAAATCTTCAAACACGGCGATTTTACCGATATAGCTTCTAAGATCGCCGGGATAGGCAAGCCTTTCGTCCCATTCCCCATTCAGGTTTGTCAAAGCCCGATTGAGGGTTTCGGCCAGGGCTGTGAGTTGCTGCTCGATGCCGGCTTTGAGATTGCCAATCTCTTTCCGGTACTCATCGAAAGAGATGTTATTCAAACTCTTGACAAGTTCTTCTTCCTTATTCAGGAAACCGCTCGACGTAAGTTGGCCTGCCAGTTTCAGCAGGTCGTTCTTAAAGTTCCAATTCTTGTCGTCTTCAATCCGCTCATGCACATACCGTTCCATTTGGCCGCGCAATTCTTTATCTGTTTCGGATTTCTTGATGAGGCAATCCACGGCCTGCCGCACGGCTTCCGTATCGTTGATGTCGGCACGCACGCCTGAGGGCATGCCGAGTTCGTGGGTCACGCCCGAAAGCAGCCACCAAAAGAAACTGTCGATGGTTTCGACGCGAAAGAAGTCGTAATCGTGAACAATGGCGGAAAGCGCCTTGGCAGCACGGCTGCGCACTTCTGCCTCCGACGGGGCGGGCTGCGGCATGAGCGTCCTCACTTTTTGCAGCACGTCGTTGCCGCCGCCGTTGGCGAGGTCGTAGAGGAAGCGCAAGATACGCTCTTTCATCTCCGCCGTAGCCTTGTTGGTAAAGGTCACGGCCAATATGCGGCCGAATGCCTTTGCGCTGGTGTCGGCAAGCATCAGAGCGATATACTCGGCTGCGAGCGTGTAGGTCTTGCCCGTGCCGGCTGACGCGGGATAAATTTTGGGGGGAAAAGGAAGGGGGGACATAAAAAGAAATAAAAAAAAGCCTTTATTGCAGATGCTCTTTAAGGAAACGCTCCATGGCGCGATAGAAATCGAAACGGTTTTCCTGATTTTGGAACCCGTGGCCTTCGTTTTCTTTCACCATGTATTCCACAGGCACGCCGCGCCGGCGCAATGCCGCTACCATCTGGTCGCTCTCGGCCTTATTGACGCGGGGGTCGCGGGCACCCTGCGCCACAAAGAGCGGCACGCGGATACGGTCGGCGTGGAGCGCGGGCGAAGTGGCTTCAAGACGCTCGCGGTCGCTCTCGGGATTGCCCACCTGCTCATACATCATTTGCAGCATCGGTTTCCAATACGGCGGGATAGTGCCGAGGAAGGTGATAAGATTGGAAACGCCGACGTAATCCACGGCGCAGGCATACTTTTCAGGCGTGAACGCCACGCCGGCAAGGGCGGCGTAACCGCCATAACTGCCGCCGTAAATGGCAACGCGCTTAGGGTCGGCAATGCCTTGGCTGATGAGCCAGTCCACGCCATCGGTAATGTCGTCCTGCATGCGCAGCCCCCATTGCCCGTAACCGGCTTCGAGGAAGCGGCGACCGTAGCCCGTAGAACCGCGAAAGTTCATTTGGAACACGGCATAGCCTCTATTGCACAGAAACTGCGTTTCGGAAGAAAATCCCCAGCTGTCGCGTGCCCATGGACCGCCGTGGGGATTGACCACAACGGGCAGGGCGCGTGCCGTTTCGGGCGTAAGCCTGCTGGGAAGCGAGAGATAGGCTTCGATGCGCAGGCCATCGCGCGAGGTGTAGGTCACGGCGTGCATCTCCGCCATATCCTCTTCGGCGAGCTGCGGGGCAAGATCGGCGAGTTTGCGCAGCGTGTCGGTTGGTTCGTCGTAATAATAATAGGCACCGCGTGTGCGGTCGCTGCCTACATATAATATATAATGCTCTTCCGCTTTATCCACGTCGGCCATCGCCACCCGCTTGCCGGGGAAAAGGGCGCGAAGCCGCTCTCGAAAGGCCTGCTCTTCCTCATCGAAGAAATGGCGCACGGGTTCGCGGTGGCCAGTGCAATAGCAACTGAGGAGTTTTTTGCGGCGACGGGAATAGTTGAGGCTCGAAACGTCGTATTGCTCATCTTCATAGAGCAGGCACACCTCCTCTGCCGTGGCAGGATTCATTTCCACGAGGGCAGTTTTGTCGCGCCCGAGGTTGGTGGCGGCGTAGACGTTGCGGTTGTCGGGCGCAAAGAGGAGGAAATTCACCGACTCCTTGAAGTTCGTTGTAAGCACGGGGCGGAAGGGTTCTTCGTCCGTGTCGCGATAGAGCAGCTGCGTATTCACTCCGTCCACAATGGCAGTAACGGCGCGGATATGCCCGTCATGGTCAGTGAGCCAGCCTTGATAGTTGCCCGGGTTTTCGGCAAGCAGCGTCAGTTCGCCCGTTTTGAGATTGAGGCGATAGGGGTCGAAAGCCTCGGGGTTGCGCCTGTTCATCTCAATCAGCACCTCATCGGGCACGTCCTCCAAGTCGTCGAGAATGCCGGCGCGCACACCTTCGAAGGGCGTATAGCAGATTTCATCGCTGCCGTCTATGCTGATGCCGTAAAGGCGGTAGTTCTCGTCGCCCGCCGTGTCTTTCGCAAAGAGCAGGCGGTCATTGCCCGCCCACATATAGCCTTGTATGCTCCGCTCGGTCTCGAATGTGAGCTGGCGCGGCGGGGTTTCGCCATCTGTGGGCACCACAAAGAGGTTCATTCTGTCCTCATACGGCGACATATAAGATATATGCCGCCCGTCGGGGGCTATCTGATAGGCGGCCGTTGGCGCGTTTCTGAAAAACTCTTCTATGGAATATTGTTTCATACCCTTTATTTCACGATCACTTTCCTGCCGCCCACGATATAGATGCCCGATTGCAGGCCGGTGCAGGCGTTGGCGTGGCACACGTTGCTGCGCACGAGGCGGCCGTCGGCTGAATACACGTCGACGGTTTGGCTCGATGCGGCGGCAGGCGCAAGGGCGGCTATGCCGGTTTGCGTGCCGTTCTGCACGTAGAGGGCCACGAGGGTCTGCGTGGAAGTGTAGCAGGCAAAGCGCGGCGCACTGCTGTTGTAGCGGATAAAGCGGCCTTCGTAGTAGTTGTTTTCAATGTCGGCCGTGCCCGTGGAGGTGAAGCTGATGCTCCACTGCGCGTTGTCGGAGTCTTCAGAGGCGAGGGCGTTGAGTTTGTTGCCGTTGGTGTTGAGTCCGAGATACGTATGCTCTACCGCGTCGAAGAACGTCCAGCGTCCTTCGCTGCCGCCTAAGAGGAGGGCTCGGGGCGCACCGTCTTCGTTCACGGAGGTCGTGATGGAGCCGTTGTCGTTAATTTCTATTTCTGCGTAGGAGCGCACATCGGTTTTCGTTTCTGCCAAAGCGCGGCTCTTGGAAGGGCATACGATAAGGTAGTTGCCGCCGGGAATAAGTTGCGTGGCGGAGGTGACGGGAATGAAATCGTTCTCGCCGTAAATGCCGGCATTGTTGCTCACCTTATACGTTGCGCTCACGGTGCTGCTCTTCTTTTCGCCGAGTTGCGCATAGGCGGAAATGGTGGTTTCTTCGTTGATCGTGAACTTGACGGGCGGGTAGGCACATTGCTCTTCGCCGCCGTTGAGGGCATAATATATATATGCGCCTTCGGTGGTGCAGGTAACGGTCACCTCCGTGCCCTCCGCCACATAGCCGCCTGCGGGCGAGAATACGGGGTCGTTGGGCGTGACGGGCTGCTCGCTGCCGCCGCCTGCTTCGAAGTCATCGGGATTGAAGGGCGTGGTGCTCTTGTCGCCCCACACGTATTGCTCCAGCCCCGGGAAGTCGACAAAAGGATTTCTGTTGTGCTGAATGCCGTAGATGGCATTGTTGCGGTCTATTTCCTTCTGGCTCACGGGGTCTTGCTGCGCCCAGCGCAGGAGCATCTGCAAGGCCCACGAGGCGTAGGCGGTGTTTTTGTCGTTGCTCAGCATGGGACTGTTCCACGAGTCTATTTGGTCTTCGTAGGCAGTCGCCATGTAGAAATAAATGCGTGCGAAGTCGCCTTTATATTCATCGTTCGGTTCGAACACGGTGCCTGTATACCCGCTCACGGAACACGGGCCAAGTTTGCTCCATCCCTGATTGGAGGTATAGGTGGGGCTTTTGGTTTCGCCGTAGGGATAGTTGCTGCGGCGGCCGTTCACGTAACCGTCGGAAGGCACAAGGTGCACAAGGTCGGTATACATGGGCTTGCCTTCGCTGAACCAGCTTTTGGGGAAAGAGTGCTCGCGGTTGTACTTGTCGCCCTCTTTGCTGTAATTGCCGGCTTGGTCGGTGCCGAAGGAGAAATTGGTGGTGGCGGAATACATATCCCACACTTTGCCGTCTTCGCGCATATCGGTCGTGCGGAAGTCGGTCCAAAGGTTGTCGTAACTGCGTGCCGTGTGGTCGGCCACAATACCAAACAATGCGGTTTTCAGGGAGTAGCCCGTTTTTCCTTTTGCCGCGCTGTAATAGCCCGAGGGGGCTTGCGCCTGCGATAGGAGCGCAACGGCAGCGATACATAAGAATGAGAAAATCTTTTTCATCACGTATTTATTTATATTGTGTATCAGTTGGTAGGATTGGTTGTTGTTTATTGATCCAATGCACAGGGGTTATATTTACGACAACTTAAACAACAAGAGACAACTGCAAGTTTTCAAAAGTTGTCTTTGTTATGACGACAACTTAGACAACAGGGCGTATTTCATACGCCTGCCGTGCGCAACGTTAGGTTTTAGCAAGAGACAACTGAAAGTTGTCAAAAGTTGTCCCAGTTGTCGTCAAAAGAAAAAGAGGCAAGGGGGGAGGCTTTGCGTACACCCGTATAAGTTGTTGCCGGATTGAACGTTGGTTTACGTTTGAAATCCGCTTTCCCAGCGCAAATCTTTGCAAAATTGGGACTTTTTATCGAGACGCGCCCAAAGAACGGGTTACAAAAACGCTATTTCCTCCATATTTTGACCGCTTTTCTCGTAAGATAGTCAATTTCTATGTAATTTTGCTTGCAGAAACTCACATTGCAAACCGTGATCAAGAAGCACGCACTTATATTTCTTTCCCTTTTATTTATTGTGGCGGCATTTCTGCCGCTAAGCGCCGTTGCGGAGAAATGGAAGCCCGAAACGCTGCCGATGGTTTTCCTGCAAAATGACCACCGTTTCGTGTGCAACCCCGACGGGGTGCTTTCCGACTCCGCCGTGACTCGCGCCGACAGCATACTTTACACGCTCTACAAGCAGCAGGGCGTGCAGACGGTTGTGGCGGCGGTGAAACAGCTCGACGGCGACGACCCTTATGAGTTCGGCATGGCGCTGGCGCACAAGTACGGCATCGGCAATAAGCAAAGCACGGGACTGATTGTTATCCTCGCCACAGAGGACCGCTCCTACCAGATTCTCACGGGGCGCGGGCTGGAAGGCACGCTGCCCGATGCCATGGTGCGCCGCATCGAAAACCGCATCATGGTGCCGCGGCTCAAAAATAAGGATTGGGACGCGGCCATCGTGCAGACGGTCGATGCACTCGCCAAAGTGATTGCCGGCGACACGTCCATCGCAGCTGACGACGAGGAAGACGAAGACCTCGGCGTGGTACTGGGCTTGCTGGCGGCTGTATTTGTAGGTTTTATATTACTAATGATGCTGATTGCCTACGCATCTGTAAAGAAATGCCCCAAGTGCGGCAAGCGTGCCATGAAGGTGGTGCGTAAGCTGCGGCTCAACCGCATCAATTCGAGCACGTGGCTGGTTTCCAAAACCTGGAAATGCAGCAAGTGCGGCCACACCATGCAGACCACCGAAAAGGAGGACGACGATATCAGCGACTCCGGCGGCGGTCCCGTCATCTTCGGCGGGGGCGGGCGCGGCTTCGGCGGCGGAGGCGGCGGTTTCAGCGGGGGCTCGTTTGGCGGAGGCTCTTTCGGAGGCGGCGGCAGCGGCGGACGCTTCTAATATTCAATAGTTCATTAAACTCTTTTCTTAACAATAAATTTTCCCAATCATGTCAAAGACTTTATCCAAAGGCAGCATCACGCTGATCGCCATCGGTGTCGTTATCCTCATTCTCATCGGCGGCACGCTCACCACCTACAACGGACTTGTGTCGAAGGACGAAGCCGCTTCCACCGCTTGGAGCAACCTGCAAGCGCAATATCAGCGCCGCGCCGACCTCGTGCCCAACCTCGTGAATACCGTGAAGGGCTATGCCAAGCACGAGAGCGAAACGTTTGAGAACGTCGTGGCAGCACGCGCCAAGGCAACGCAACTCTCCGTCGACGCTGACAACCTCACGCCCGAACGAGCCCGCCAAATCTTGCAGGCACAGGGCGACCTCTCCACCGCGCTCGGCAAACTCATGGCCATATCTGAAAGTTATCCCGAACTGAAAGCAAGCGAAAACTTCTCGGAACTGCAAGCACAGCTCGAGGGCACGGAAAACCGCATCGCCGAGAGCCGCCGCCTCTACAACGAGTCGGTGCAGACGTTCAACACCGCCGTGCGCCGCTTCCCCGCCAACATCGTGGCCGGCATCTTCGGCTTTGAAAAGAAGTCTAAGTTCGAGGCACAGGAAAGCGCAGCCAACGCCCCCTCCGTGGAATTTTAATTTATAGAAAACCAATCCTCTATGGACAGCAAGCAAAGATATATGATGCGCGGCGTGAGCGCAATGAAAGAGGACGTGCACAACGCCATCAAGAACATCGACAAAGGCATCTTTCCGCAGGCATTCTGCAAAATTATCCCCGACATACTCGGCGGCGACCCCGAATATTGCAACATCATGCATGCTGACGGCGCAGGCACAAAGTCGTCGCTCGCCTACATGTATTGGAAAGAGACGGGCGACCTTTCCGTGTGGAAGGGCATCGCGCAGGACGCGCTCATCATGAACACGGACGACCTGCTCTGCGTGGGCGCGGTGGACAATATTCTCGTCAGTTCCACCATCGGCCGCAACAAGATGCTTATCCCCGGCGAGGTGATCTCTGCCATCATCAACGGCACGGACGAACTTCTCCAGCAGATGCGCGACATGGGCATCGGCATCTATGCCACGGGCGGCGAAACGGCCGACGTGGGCGACCTCGTGCGCACCATCATAGTGGACTCCACCGTGACCTGCCGCATGAAGCGCAGCGATGTGATCAACAACGCCAATATCCGCCCGGGCGACGTAATCGTGGGCCTCTCTTCTTCGGGGCAGGCCACCTATGAAACGGCCTACAACGGCGGCATGGGCAGCAACGGCCTCACTTCCGCCCGCCACGACGTGTTTGCAAAATATCTTGCCGAGAAATATCCCGAAAGCTACGATAAGGCTGTGCCCGAGGAACTGGTTTACAGCGGCAGCTACAAACTGACCGACCCCGTAGCCGGTGCGCCTATCGATGCCGGCCGCCTCGTGCTCTCGCCCACAAGGACTTACGCGCCTGTTGTGAAACAGTTGCTCGACTGCCTGCGCCCCGAAATCCACGGCATGGTCCACTGCACCGGCGGCGCACAGACCAAGGTGCTGCACTTCGTGGGCGACAACTGCCGCGTCATCAAGGACAACATGTTCCCCGTGCCGCCTCTCTTCAAAGCCATTGCCGAAGAAAGCGGAACGGACTGGGCAGAAATGTACAAAGTATTCAACATGGGGCACCGCCTCGAAGTGTACCTCGCGCCCGAACACGCACAGCAGGTCATCGACATCTCCCGCAGCTTCAACATTGACGCGCAAATCATCGGCCGCATCGAGGAAGGCCCGCGCTCGCTGACGATTAAGAGCGAATTCGGCACGTTTGAATATTGATTTTGACAGCAAGCGTTCACCTAAGGTCTCACGAGTAGGGGCGTTTTGCAAAACGCCCGCCAAATGGCTTTTCAATGAGGCAATCATTTACCGGGCGTTTTGCAAAATGCCCCTACTCGGGACTTTGAGCGATCAACCCGATACCATACAATATTATATACATGGCAACAACCACTTTATTAGAAAAACTCGAAGGACTGCAAGCACGCTTTGAAGAGGTCGCCACGCTGATTACCGACCCCTCGGTCATTGCCGACCAGCAGCGTTACGTGCGCCTCACGAAAGAATACAAGGAACTCGAAGACCTCATGGCTGCACGCAAGGAATATGCCGCGCTGCTCACGAGCCTTGACGAGTGCAAGCAACTCATTGTGAACGAGCAGGACCCCGAACTTAAAGAGATGGCACGCGAGGAACTCGCCGCCGCCGAGCAGCGTCTGCCACAACTCGAAGAGGAAATCAAACTCATGCTCGTGCCCAAAGACCCCGAAGACAGCAAAAACGCCATTCTCGAAATACGCGGCGGCACAGGCGGCGACGAAGCCGCACTCTTTGCCGGCGACCTCTTCCGCATGTACACCAAATACTGCGAGCGCAAAGGCTGGCACCTCGAAGTGTCGAGCGCAAGCGAAGGAGCGGCAGGCGGTTTCAAGGAAATCATCTGCTCCGTGACGGGCGCAGACGTCTACGGCACGCTCAAATACGAGAGCGGCGTGCACCGCGTTCAGCGCGTGCCTGCCACCGAGACGCAGGGCCGCGTGCATACCTCCGCCGCCACCGTGGCGGTGCTGCCCGAAGCAGAGGCGTTCGACGTGGTAATCAACGAGGGAGAAATCAAATGGGACACGTTCCGCAGCTCCGGCGCGGGCGGACAGAACGTGAACAAGGTGGAGAGCGGCGTGCGCCTTCGCTACAACTGGAAAAACCCCGTGACGGGCGAAGTGGAGGAAATCCTCATCGAG
>JBJEAH010000263.1:0-4290 GCA_051868815.1 Alloprevotella sp. | reverse complement strand
GTGAGGTTACAGAGGTCAACAACGTTGATTCCGATGAGGAAAAAGATAAGCTTAAACATATCCACATACTTCTGCTCGTGAGGGAGCACGGGGTAGTTGAATAGTTCCCTCAATCTCTCTACTGAATACGCACGCTTAGCGGTGGGCACGGGACGCACCATGAACTTGCGGAAGGGATAGTGTGTCGTTATCTCGTTGTCGATGGCATCGTTGAACACGGCACGGATATTGCGGAAGTGTATGCTCCTGGAGTTCTGCGACGGCTCGTATTGTGTGAGGAATGTATCGAACTTGGTGAGCCAGTCCTTGCCGATTTGCTCGAAAGACAGTTGCCCGGCCTTGGAGTCGTACTGCATGATGCGCTTGTATGTCTCTTGGTAGAGTTCCTTCGTCCGCTGTTTATTTCGAGAGTCTATGTAAGCCTTGAAGCGGTTGAGGAATAGTGAGCCATCTTCGGTGGTGGGGTCGATCCGTTCCTTGATGATGTTGCGTATCTGAATGGCAGAGAGTTTAGTCAGTTCCCCGTCTGCAGTGAGTTGTAGCAGCATGGAGTCCACTTTCTGCTTCTGCGTCTGAATGTATGCGTTGAGGGCAGTCTTGTTCGGGTTGTCCTTGACCTTGCCGAGTTTGGCATCCCATTGGTTTGGTAGTATCTTGATGTGCAGTGGCAGGTAGGCAGCGACACCATGCTTGGTAATGCTGATGGTGAGGGGGGCAGGTTCCCCACGCTTGACTGCCCTTGCGTCGAGGTATAGTCTTGTCGTTGCCATTTTCAAGTTATTTTCAAGTACTATTGTTAGAAACCCAATACACATCGGCATTTCGGGCCGATTTTGTTTTCAAGTTATTTTCAAGTTTTTTGGTGCAGAGTGCGCCAAAATAGTGCAAAGTTGTGCGAAAACAGAAGACGCCCACCTCTTGGGTGAGCGTCTGAAATCCCTTTGTTTATCGGCATTTTTGCGGAGAGAACAGGATTCGAACCTGCGAGCCGGTTTTGCCGGCTACACGCTTTCCAGGCGTGCCTCTTCAACCACTCGAGCACCTCTCCAAGGTTTTAGGTTTCAATAATCGCGTGCAAAGGTAGCGAATATTTCTAAAACAGCAATTATCTTATGGGAAAAATGATTGTTTTTTGCGGTATCATATAAAAAAAAGCGTAATTTTGCAGGAGTTAGGTGCTTACTTCTAAGCCCTTTTCTTTCTATTGACCATGAAAAACATTTTACGCACAACTTTTGTGTCGGTTTTCTGTGCCGTGGCGGCAAGCGGCGCGGCGCAGGAAGCGCAGACGGGCGACTCGCTGTTTGTCTATTCCAAGAACGGCACCGCCGACGTTTTCCCTGCAGCCTTGCTCAAAGGGCACGCTTCCTCAGAGGGGCAGCTTCGCATCACGCTCAATAATGACTCGGTGATTTATTACGCCGAGAGCGAACTGGACTCCGTGCGCACGGCAGGGCCTTCGCTGGCAGATTTGCCGACGTTCACCTCTTTCAAGTTTAACAACAAGTACAACCCTCAGGTGTTCACCGACGTGATTGCCGCAATCGACGGCGACCACATCACGGCAAGTGTGGGTGCCATCGGCAAGCGCCTCACGCCCTCCTTCCAGCTGAGCGGGCAGGGCGCACGGGTGTATGTGGACGGCGCGGAGCAGGTGAGCAAAGTGTCGCGCCCGCGCTTCGACGGGGATGTGGTCTATACCATTGCCCGCGATGGCTGGCGCATCATGAACTACCGCCTGGTGCAGGACGAGGTGTGGAGCGAACCCTCCTCCGACACGGAGGAGGCAACGCCCATTCCGCTCACCGTGGATATGCTCTCCACCAACGCCCCGTCGAACTACGAGGAGACGGAAGGCCTGGCGATGCTGCTCGACGATGATCCTTCTACCTTTTTCCATTCTACCTGGGGTACGGGCGAATACGAAAAACTGCCGACCGACCAGAACCCTTATTTGCAAGTAGACCTTGAAGAGGCGGTGCAGTTGATACGCTTCGGCTACGAAACGCGCTATGATGCCGCCCGCTATCCTATGAGCTTCACGCTACAGGCTTCTTTCGACGGCACGAAGTGGGACGATGTGAAGAGACTTTCGCAGGACGATGGTCTGCCTTACGGCATAGGCCTGTCGTATACCTCGCAGACAATCAATCTTGGAAACCCCTATCGGCATCTGCGCTTCGTGATGACTTCGGCGAGCTACAAGAACTACCTTGCCATGTCGTCGTTTTCGCTCTACAAGGTGACGGTGAAGGGGGGCGGCGACGAGCCGACGCTCATCAGTCCTGCCGTCTATGAATATGCCTGGCGGCCTTACGGGCGCGACGTCACGGTGAGCGTGGACTGGCTCACGGATAAGGCGACCTCCGTGCCGCGCATCGACCTCAACATTGAGAACGGGCAGATGATTTCGAGCAAGGACTATTACCTCAACGCCGAAATCATCATCGACGGCGCGGGCGTGTGGCCTTCCATGACCGACTCCGTGCAGGTGAAGGGGCGCGGCAACAGCAGCTGGTCGAGCAATCCGTACGCCAAGAACCCTTACCGCCTGAAATTCGCATCGAAGAAGAAGCCTTTTGGCATGACTGCGGGCAAGAGCTGGGTGCTGCTTGCCAACAAGCTGACCGGCTCGATGATGACCAATGCCGTGGCGCAGCGCATCGCAAAGGCCGTGGGGTCGGCAGGGGCAAATGATATCGTGCCTGTGGAACTTTACATCAACGGCGAGTATCGCGGCAGCTACAACTTCACGCAGCACGTGGGCTTTGCCAACAACAGCGTCTCGCTCGACGACGAGACCAATGCCACGCTCCTCGAACTCGACTCTTATTTCGATGAGGCTTATAAGTTCCGCGACAATTATCTGTCACTTCCTGTAAACATCAAGGAACCGGACCTTTCTACCTATACCGACAACGCTCAGCAGCAGCTTATCCAAGACGATTTCAACGCCTTCACGCAAAAGATCAACAGCGGCGGCGCAGGTTTTGAGGACGACTTGGACAGCGAAATGTTTGCCCGATATATGCTCGTAAATATGCTGTCGCAAAACCTCGAGCTCCTGCACCCTAAGAGCGTGTTCCTTTATAAGGAAGACCTCCTCTCGCTCCACAGCAAGTATGTTTTCGGACCGGCCTGGGACTTCGACTGGGCCTTCGGCTACGAAGGTACTACCACTTACTGCCAGCGCAACGCCGAGCAGGACTTCTTTACGGCTTATTACGACACGGGCTGTGCATTATTCAGAAATTTGTTCTACAACAGCGACAAGGTGAAGCGTGCCACCTATGCCCTTTGGACGAAGTATATTGAGAACGATCTCCCGGAACTTTTGGAATATGTAGACGATTACTACGCCTTTGCCAATTCCTCCTTTGTGCATAATGCCACGAAGTGGGGCGACGGCAGCCAGTACGACACGTTTGTGACGAACTGTAAGTCATGGCTGCAGCAGCACGCAAATTATATTTATAACAACCTCCAGGTTTACGACCTCACGCAAGAGCCTGCCATCGAGCACGGCGATGTGAATCTAGACGGCGCAATCAGCATTGCCGACGTGGTGTGCGTGATGAATAATATCCTTGGACTGGAAAACGAGACTTTTGATTTCAATCAGGCCGATGCCGACGAGAACAAGGAAATCACGGTGAACGATGCCGTGCATATCGTTGCCCTCGTGATGCAGCAGCCTGCCAATACGCAGCGCAAGCAGCTCCTGCCGCGCTCGTCTGCCGCAGTGCGCCCGCAGGCATTCGCTGCAAGGGTGGGTGGCACTTCGCGCGTGCCTGTCACGTTCAGCATTGACAGCGAGACGGCTTACGCCGCCGTGCAGTTCGACGTGCTCCTCCCCGAAGGCATCTCGCTTCAGGACCTCTCGTTGCCCGACGGCTGGCAGAGCCGTTCCTATCGCATCGCCGACCTTGGCGAAGGGCGTTACCGGGTGGCCGTTTACGGTGCAGCCAATGAAGTGCTGCCGGTAGGCGAGGCCGTGCTCGACCTCTATGTGACGGCCGAAGGCTTTGTGCCTGCCGATCGCCGCGTGCTCAGCATCGACGAGGCCACGCTTGTGAATGCTGCCGGCGAGGAACTCCGCCTCATGCCGCGTTCCTCCGCTTTCGATATGGACGTGACCACCGGCATCGACACGATTAATGATGTAGATGCTACGGGTGGCGATGCCCTCTACCTCGATGCGCCTGCGCAGGGCAGCGTGAAGGTCTACACAGCCGACGGCCGTCTCTTCCGCTCTGTAACCCTTGCAGGCGGCAAGCAGCGCATCGCTCT
>JBJEAH010000262.1:0-4307 GCA_051868815.1 Alloprevotella sp. | reverse complement strand
AGGCGGCGACAAACATGCCGTAACTGCCGTAGCTGATGAGATATTCTACAAGTTTTTCCATTCGTCGATAAAATATGTGTGGCTACGGCTATACATATATATAATATAGTCATTGCCCAAAACCAAATTTCGATGCCGCGCCCGCGTGCCAGCGTCCAGTAGTGCGCGATGAGCGGTGCGCTGTTCACGATGAGCAGGGGGAAGATCCACGCAAAGTGCTGCGGCAGCAGGAAGGCGGCTGCGAGCAGGAAGATCTCGGTTATGATGATGCTATGGAAAAACATCCTGACGCGGATGCGGTCGTTGTAGGAGGTGCGGAAATAATGGAAGATGCCGATGGCCGAGAGCGCGGCGAGGTAGAGGCCTACCACCTTTTCGGGCAGGGAGAGCAGCGCGTAGTCGGGCATTGTCAGCAAGGGCGCATGGAACGCGCCCGAGATGCGGTCAGCGAAAGCCGCCGCTGCCGTTGCGAGGTCGCCCGTAATGACCGCCCACACGAAACTGCACCAGTACGGCACGGCCAGTCCGAGCAGTCCCGCTACAAAAGTGCGCCACGTGAGGCAGCGCAGCTGGAAGGTCATAAAGATATATTGCGGCGCCACGAGCAGCCACGCCACGGGGGTGAACATCGTGGCGATGCCGGTGGAGAGAAAGGCGTGGAACACCTTGCCTTGGGAGCGCGGTTGCTGGTAGCAGGCGAAGAGCAGCAGGTAACTGGCGGCAAGGCACAGCGCAGGCACCAGGCCTTCGGCGGCAGTGTGCAGGAAGGGGCAGGCGCACATCAGCAGCAGATACGACGAGCTGACGAAGCGCGAGCGTATGCGCAGCAGGCCGTAGCGGTTGTTCCATTCCGCGAGGGCATAGGCCGTGAGCGCGGCGCAGAGCAGGCTTATCCACATCGCGCGGCTGCCCGCGGCATCGGTCACCCACACGATAAACGTGAGCACCGAAACCACGGGCAGCGTAAACGTGCTCGTCGCCATCTTGTTGCGGAAAGTCTGCACCATGCGTTATTTCTTAAGAAAAAATCTTTTTACTCGTTGGTCGAATTAATCAAATGATGTTGATAAAAACCATGAAACATCTTGCTTCGTTTGAAGCCTTTGGGCTACGCCGCTGGTCTTAACGCCGAGCCAGTGAGCCTAATCGGCTCACGCTCGCCCTTAATCCCTGCGGCTGCGGTCGGTGCCCGCCCGCTTCAAACGTCGCAAGGAAAAAACCATAAAAAACCGTGAGACCTTGATACCGCCTTAAAGGTCACGGGAAGGATTTCCATAGGAAAGAGGTTTTTACCTGTTTTTATCTTGTTCTGTGTGGGGCGGGCGGGAACCGCCCGCCGCCTTAGCAGATTAAGCACAAGGCAAAAATAGTTAGATTTTTAGACCGGGGCTTAATCGGATAAGGCAAGCGACAGCCCACACAGAACAAGCGGTTTTTAATGGTTTTTATCTTAATTCAACCAACGGACCTTTTCTACAAATCCCTGCCAATATCAGTCCTGAAATACTTTTTCTCAAACTGTATGTTGCGGGCACCTTGCATAGACTTCTGCAAGGCCTCTTCTTTCGTTGCGCCATAGGAACTGACAGCAATGACGCGGCCGCCTGCCGTGACGATTTGCCCGTCTGCGCCGAACGCCGTGCCGGCGTGGAACACCACGCTGCCCGGAATGTCCGTGCCCGTGATGGGGTAGCCCTTGCCGTATGTGCCGGGATAGCCGCCCGAAACGCACATCACGCACACGGCCGCCCGCTCGTCGAACTCAATATCCTTTTCCGCCAGCGTGCCTTCGGCCACCCCCTCGAAGAGGTCCACGAGGTCGCTTTTCAGACGCAGCATCACGGTCTCCGTTTCGGGGTCGCCCATGCGGCAGTTGTACTCGATGACCTTCGGTTGGCCGTCGCAGTTGATGAGACCGAAGAAGATGAAGCCCTTATAGTCGATGCCCTCGGCGGCAAGACCTTCCACGGTGGGGCGGATAATCTCGCGCTCCACCTTGCCCATCCATTCCTTGGTAGCAAACGGTACGGGCGAGACGCTGCCCATGCCGCCCGTGTTCAGTCCCGTGTCGCCCTCGCCGATGCGCTTGTAGTCCTTGGCCTCAGGCAGGATTTTATAACTTTTGCCGTCGGTAAGCACGAAGACGGAGCATTCTATGCCGCTCAGGAATTCCTCAATCACCACTTTTGAAGAAGCGTTGCCGAACATGCCGCCCAGCATCTCTTTCAGTTCCCGCTTGGCCTCTTCGAGCGTTTCGAGGATAAGCACGCCCTTGCCGGCGCAAAGACCGTCGGCTTTCAGCACGTAGGGAGCGCGGAGCGTTTCGAGGAAGCGCAGGCCCTCGTCGAGGTGCTCGCCGTCGAAGGTGGCATAAGCCGCCGTGGGGATATTGTGGCGCAGCATGAACGCCTTGGCAAAATCTTTCGAACCTTCCAACTGCGCGCCGGCTTGCGAGGGGCCGATGACAGGAATGCCGCGCAAGGCCTCATTGTTTTGGAAATAATCGTAAATGCCTTTCACGAGCGGGTCTTCCGGTCCTACCACTACCATATTAATATTATGGTCGAGGGCGAAACGTGCCACGCCGTCGAAGTCCGTTGCTTTGAGTTCCGGCACATTAGTGCCTGCCTGCGCCGTGCCGGCATTGCCGGGCGCGATGAAGAGATTGTCTACTTTGTTGCTTTGGGCGATTTTCCATGCCAGCGCATGTTCGCGGCCGCCGCTGCCGAGCAAAAGGATGTTCATGGGGAATATAAATTACTATTCAATTACTATTTTCTCAACCTCTGCCTCTTCGTGCATGAAGAGCGTGGCGCATTCGTGGAACTTCTCGGGGCTTTCCGTCGTGAGGCAATGCAGGCTGCCGCCTGTAGAGCATGCCGCCGCCATGTTCGGGTGCCGCCCGAGATAATCAGCAAGGCCCGTTGCCACGTATTCCCCTTGCGTCACGATACGTACGCCGGTGGGAATGTATTTCACGATTTTGTTCATCAGCAGCGGGTAGTGCGTGCAGCCGAGGATAAGCGTGTCGATGTCGGGGTCGGTGCGAAAAAGTTCGCCGATGCGCTTCTGCACGAAATAGTCCGCGCCCGGCGAGTCGTATTCGTAGTTCTCCACCAGCGGCACCCACATCGGGCAAGCCACGCCCGTGAGTTGCACGTCCGGCCAAAGCTTATGGATTTCCATGCCGTAAGAGCCGGAGTTCACCGTGCCCACCGTGGCGAGCAGTCCCACGTGGCGCGTCTTCGTGAGCGGGCCGATGGCCTCCACCGTGGGGCGGATAACGCCCAGTACGCGGCGGTCGGCATCTATTTGCGGCAAGTCGCGCTGCTGAATGGTGCGCAATGCCTTGGCCGAGGCGGTGTTGCAGGCCAGTATCACGAGGCGGCAGCCGCGCTCGAAGAGCACCTTGACGGCTTGCAGCGTGTATTGGTAAATCACCTCGAAGGAGTGTGCCCCGTAAGGCGCGCGGGCATTGTCGCCGAGATACAGATAGTCGTATTGCGGCAGCAGTTGCCTTATTTGCCGCAATATCGTCAGTCCGCCATAACCCGAGTCGAACACGCCGATCGGACTATAAGTATTGCTTGTGGTCATTGGAATAATTTATTTTCCCCTCAACTTTTCCTCCACAAACGGCGTGGCGTCCTCGCAAAGCGAGTGATGCACGAAGGGGAGGGCGTTGCCGTCGGTGTTTACCACGCATTCGTAGCCGCGCTCCATTCCCACGGCCTGTATGGCGGCGTTGAGGCGTTCCTCAACGGGGCGCATCATGTCTTCGCGGGCGCAGTTGAGCAGGCTGTCGGCGGTGTGGCGGAAGGCAAGGCTCTTCTCCATGGCTTCTTGCAGGTCGCGCTGGCGTTTGAGCATGATGTTTTGGGGAAATTCCTTTTGCCCTTGCAAAAAGTCGGTAAACTGCCGCTTGAAATTCTGCTCGTTGTAGGCGGCTTCTTGCTCGTACTGCTGCGTGAGTTGCTTCATCTGCGCCTGCGCTTCGAGATAGTCGGGCATTGTTTTCAATAACTGGCTGTAACTAATCAGCCCGTACTTCACTTGGCTTTGCGCCCATGCGCCGGCAGCAGCAAGGCAGCACGCCGCAAGCATCAAAAAGATTTTCTTCATATACATATTATATATTATGGCGGCAAAGTTACAACATTCTGCCTAAAACTGCGCTTTGCTGCTAAGCAAATTGCTTTTTGGGGCGATTGTGCTTGATTTTTTTTGCAATATAAAACAAGGCTTAATGAGTAGGAGGGTGTGTCAAAATGAATATTGTTGCAGATGTATCCCCTGTAAGGGGAAAA
>JBJEAH010000261.1:0-21862 GCA_051868815.1 Alloprevotella sp. | reverse complement strand
GGCATTCCCTTCAAAAAAGTAACGGAAATAGAAGGTTTTGAAGACTATCTGCGCCTGCCCATACGCCTGCCCCACCAAAACACCCAGTTGCTGCGCGTGCTGCGCACCCACAACCTGCGCTGAAAACCCCTGGAAAGCAGTGCCGAAACGGGCGTATCGCACCGAATAGGCGTTACAAAAATGCTAAATCTCGAAAAATGCGGGAGAAAACGGCATTTTGTGCGCAAAAACAAGGCTTCTTTTAGGGGAAAAACATAATTTTGCCATAATAAAAGCACGAAAGACAAGATTTCACTTTTTTCAAAATACCAAACCACTATGAAAAAGACCATTTTGGTGACGGGCGGTACCGGTTTCATCGGTTCGCACACCACCGTAGAACTGCAAAACGCCGGCTACGACGTAGTTATCGTGGACAATCTGAGTAACTCTCAGGCAGATGTCGTGGACGGCATCGAGAAGATTACGGGCATTCGCCCCGCTTTTGAGGAAGTGGACTGCTGCGACCTCGCAGGCCTCGAAGCTGTTTTCCAAAAATATCCCGGCATTCAGGGCATTATCCATTTCGCAGCCTCCAAGGCAGTGGGCGAAAGCGTGGAGAAACCTCTGATGTACTACGAAAACAACCTTCTCAGCCTTATCAACCTCTTGAAACTGATGCCGAAATACGACGTTAAGGGCATCATCTTCTCTTCTTCCTGCACCGTTTACGGCCAGCCCGATCCCGAAAACCTGCCCGTAACGGAAGAAGCTCCGATCAAGAAGGCAGAAAGCCCCTACGGCAACACCAAACAAATCAACGAGGAAATCGTGCAAGACTACGTGAAGAGCGGCGCACCCATCTCCGCTATCCTGCTGCGCTACTTCAACCCCATCGGCTCGCACCCCTCTGGCATCATCGGCGAAATGCCCAACGGCGTTCCCGCTAACCTTATCCCCTACCTCACGCAAACGGCTATCGGCATCCGTCCCTGCCTCTCCGTGTTCGGTGATGACTACGACACGCCCGACGGCTCCTGCATCCGCGACTTTATCTACGTGCTCGACCTCGCTAAGGCACACGTGGCAGCCATGGCACGCATCCTCGAAGGCAAGAACACCGAACCCGTGGAAATCTACAACGTGGGCACAGGCAACGGCGTGAGCGTGTTTGAACTCATCAACACGTTCGAGAAGTGTACCGGCGTGAAACTCAACTACAAGGTTGCTCCCCGTCGCCCGGGCGACATCGAAAAGGTTTGGGGCAACGTGGACAAGGCCAACAAGGTGCTTGGCTGGAAAGCCGTACACACGCTCGAAGAAGCCCTCTCTTCTGCATGGAACTGGCAGAAGGTGCTGCGTGAGCGCGGCATCATGTAAGCCATAAACGACACTCGGATACCATCGGCAGGCATATCCTTGGAAAAGGACATTCCAAGCCAATGGTATCCGTTTTTATGGATAATAGAGATTATACTCTATAAAACGCACTGGTTGAATTAGCCAAATAAGATTAGATAAAAACCTTGAAAAACCGCTTGCTTCGTTTGAAGCCCAAGGGCACGCCGCCAGGCTTAACGCCGAGCCTGTGAGCCTAAACGGCTCACGCTCGCCCTTAAACCCTGCGGCTGCGGTCGGTGCCCGCCCGCTTCAAACGCACAAGGAAAAAACCATTAAAAACACGTGGAGACCTCGTTACTGTAGAAATAGCATCGACTGGGTATTTCGTTGTAAACGGGTTTTTCCCGGTTTTTTCCTTGTTCTGTGTGGGGCGGGCGGAAACCGACCGCAGCCTTAGCGGAGAAAGCACGAAACAAAAGCTCTGCTTTTAGGCTCGGGTTCTCTCCGCTAAGGCGAGCCGCAGGCCCACACAGAACAAGTTGTTTTTTCTGGTTTTTATCTTAATTCCGCCAACGAGTACTCTATAAAAAAACTCCTCAAAAACAATGACTCCCTATTACCTCATCGAAGAAGACCTGCTCAGGCGCAACCTCGCGCTCATCAAAAGCATTGCCGAGCGTGCCGGCGTGGAGTTTATCCTCGCTTTCAAGGCCTTTGCCCTTTGGAAAACCTTTCCCATATTCCGCGAATACATCTCCCACACCACTGCATCGTCGCCCTACGAGGCGCGGCTTGCTTTCGAGGAATACGGTTCAAAGGCACACACTTATTCCCCGGCATACGAAGAGGACACTTTCGGAGACATCGTGAAGTATAGCAGTCATATCTCGTTCAACTCGCTCACGCAATACGCACGCTTCGCGCACCGCGCCATCGCAGAAGGCGTGTCGTGCGGTCTGCGCATCAATCCCGAGTACAGCGAGATAGAGACAGAACTCTATAACCCCTGCGCGCCCGGCTCGCGCTTCGGCATCACCGCCGACAAAATGCCGGAAGTCCTGCCCGAAGGCGTTGAAGGCTTCCATTGCCACTGCCACTGCGAAAGCACGTCGTACGCCTTGGAGCATACCTTGGAGCACATAGAAAGCAAGTTCGGCAAATGGCTGGACAAAATCAAATGGCTCAACCTCGGCGGCGGGCACCTCGTGACGCGCAAGGACTACGACACCGAGCACCTCATCAGCCTGCTCATAGCCCTGCGACAAAGACATCCCAACCTTAGCGTCATTCTCGAACCGGGGTCGGCTTTCGCGTGGCAAACGGGGCCGCTGGTGAGCGAAGTGGTGGACATCGTGGAGAACAGCGGCATAAAAACTGCCCTGCTCAACGTGAGTTTCACCTGCCACATGCCCGACTGCCTCGAAATGCCTTACCACCCCGCCGTGCGCGGAGCGGAAACGCTCGCCGACGAAGCGGCGGAAGGATTGGAAACGGCAGAAAACGTCTATCGCCTTGGCGGCAACTCCTGCCTCTCGGGCGACTATATGGGTTATTGGCGATTTGAACAGCCGCTGCGCGTGGGCGACACCGTTATCTTCGAGGACATGATACACTACACGACCGTAAAGACAAATATGTTCAACGGCATTCCCCACCCCGCCCTTGCCATAAAGCGCAGCAACGGCACGATAGAAACGCTCCGCACCTACCGTTACGAAGATTACCGCGACAGAATGGACTGACCACCCGATACACAATATTATATATATAGATACAAAAAAATGAAAGAAACCAACCTCCCTGAAAATGCCTTCCGCGAACTGAAAGAAGGCGAACAGTACGAACCGCTGATGAAGCCCGGACGCACTTACCGCGAGGTAACGCCGTGGTCGATATTCTGGGGATTGCTCATGGCCGTAATCTTCTCCGCCGCAACAGCCTACCTCGGCCTTAAAGTGGGGCAAGTGTTTGAAGCCGCCATTCCCATCACGATTATCGCCGTAGGCCTCTCCGGCGCAACGCACCGCAAAGACCCGCTCGGCGAAAACGTCATTATCCAAAGCATCGGCGCCTGCTCGGGCATGATTGTGGCCGGTGCCATCTTCACCCTGCCCGCGCTCTACATACTGCAAAACAAATATCCCGACCTTACGGTCAACTTCATGCAGGTGTTCCTCGCCTCGCTACTGGGCGGCGTGCTCGGTATCCTGTTCCTCATACCTTTCCGCAAGTATTTCGTGAAAGATATGCACGGCAAATATCCCTTCCCCGAGGCGACTGCCTCCACGCAGGTGCTGCTGTCGGGCGAGAAGAGCGGCAACCAGACGATGCCGCTGCTCGTGGCTGGTCTGATCGGCGGACTGTATGACTTTGCCGTGGCCTCTTTCGGCGCGTGGACGGAGAACTTCACGAGCCGCGTCACGGAATTCAGCGCCATGCTTACGGAAAAGACAAAAGTGCTGTTCAGCATCAACACGAGCGCGGCTCTGCTCGGCATGGGCTACATCGTCGGCCTGAAATACGCCGCCATCATCTGCGCCGGTTCGGTGCTCGTGTGGTGGATCATCGTGCCCGGCATCGCGCTCATCTTCCCCGACCTCGAAGTGACGACCGGCGTAACGGCTGCAAGCGCGTCGGCCGAGCAACTCTTCTCTTACGCCAAGAGCATCGGCATTGGCGGCATCGCCATGGCGGGCATCATCGGTGTGGTGAAGAGCCGTGGCGTGATTAAGAGCGCGTTCGGTCTGATGGGCAAGGTGTTCCACAAAGGCGGACAGGAAGAAGAAACGCAGCGCACGCAGAAAGACCTTTCGATGAAAATCATCGGCATCGGTTCGCTGCTCACCATCATCGCCACCGCCCTTTTCTTCTACTTCGACGTGATGAGCGGCAACCTGCTCTTCACGGTTGTGGGCATTGTCATCGTGGCCGTCATCGCCTTCCTCTTCACCACCGTCGCCGCCAACGCCATCGCCATCGTAGGCTCCAACCCCGTGAGCGGCATGACGCTGATGACGCTCATTCTGTCCTCCATCATCATGGTGCTCGTAGGACTGAAAGGCACGGGCGGCATGGTAGCGGCCCTGATTATGGGCGGCGTGGTTTGCACCGCCTTGGCCAGTGCGGGCGCGTTCATCACCGACCTCAAAATCGGCTATTGGCTCGGCAGCACGCCGAAGTATCAGGAAACTTACAAGTTCCTCGGCATCCTCGTTTCGGCAGCCACCGTGGGCGGCGTTATTATGATTTTGAACAAGGCTTACGGCTTCACGCCCGACAATGCCGATGTGATGGCCGCCCCGCAGGCTCGCGCCATGGCAGCCGTGATTGAGCCGCTCATGTCCGGGCAGGGAGCACCTTGGCTGCTCTACGGCATCGGCGCGGTCATTGCCCTCGTGCTCAATGCCTGCGGCATCTCCGCCCTCGCGTTCGCCCTCGGCATGTTCATCCCCCTGCAACTCAACCTGCCCCTCATCGTGGGCGGCGCGGTGAACTATTTCGTCACGACGCGCTCTAAGGACGCAGAAGTCAACCGCCTGCGCGGCGAAAAAGGCACGCTCCTCGCCTCGGGCTTCATAGCCGGCGGCGCACTGATGGGCGTTGTCAGCGCGGCGTTGCAGTTTGGCGGCGTGCAGCTCGCGCTCACCGAATGGACGCAGACGGCATGGGCTGAATGGCTCTCGCTGGCCATGTATGCCGCACTCATTATATATTTATATAAGGCCTCTTTGAAAATCAAATAAAGGCAGAGAAAGAGCATTTGAGAAATAGTCTGAGAAATATTATACGCGTTACGATCGGTACACTCTTGACGGTGTACCTCGTAACGCTTTTTGTTTTTAATTTCTCACCCGCCCGCCGCTGGTTGGTCGATAAGACAGAAATTGGCTTGCAGGAATTGCTGCAGACAAAAGTCGAAATCGGCGACATCGAGGCAGGACTTTTCAACCGCCTCTCGCTGAAAAACGTCACTGTCTACGACCAAAGCGGCAAGCAGATGCTCAAAGCGAAATTCATCTCCGCCAAAATAGAATGGCGGTCGCTCGTGAAAGATGTCGTGACACTGCGCACCGTCTCCGTGCTCGACGGCGACTTCACGCTTTACAAGCCTGCGGAAAACCGTCCCGCCAACTTCCAATTCGTGCTTGACGCGTTTGCCTCGAAAGACAAGTCGAAACCCTCGAAACTCAACCTTGGCATCAACTCGCTCATACTGCGCCGCTGCCGGGTGCGCTACGACGAATACGCCAAACCCCGCACGCCCCAAATTTTCAACGCGGCACACATCGCTCTGAGCGCGATCGACGCGAACATCAGCCTGAAAAAGCTCTCGACCGACAGTCTCAATCTCCGCGTTCGCCATTTAGCAGCAAAAGAACAATGCGGACTGGACTTGCGGGAACTGACCTTCATCGTACAGGCCAATAGGAAAGCCGCCCTTTTGAAGAACCTCAACATCGAGGTCGGCGGCTCCCACATTCGCCAATCCGAACTGCGCCTCACCTATGATGCTGTAAAGGACTGGGGCAACCTGTCCAACACGCTCTCTGCCACGGGTTCGCTGACCGATATTACGGTGGCCATGGCCGACATCGCGCACTTCGTGCCCGCGCTCCGCACATTGCCGATCACGCTGTCGCTATCAATGGACTACCGCATGCAGCCCCAGAGCGGCGAATTCCGAAATATCAGCATCAAGGAAAGTGAGACGAACGCCTCCATCACGGGCGACTGCGCCCTTGCCTGGAACAAGTCAGGACTGCGCCGCGCCGACTTAACGCTGAAAAACGCCACCGCCACGCAGGGACTTTTGAAGAAAATCTGCGAAGCATACATCAAAAACCCTGAGACGCAGAAAAAGATCCTGCTCTGCGGAATTGCCACCCTCAACGCCCGTGCCGCCTACCGCCCCGACGGCGAAAGCACCGCCGATTTCAGCATAGCAACCGACGCGGGAGAGGCAAAGGGCACGCTGGCTATGGTGGAAAAAGACATTAAGGGCAAAATCAGCATCAGCAGCCTCGACCTTGCGAAACTTATCGGCACGGAAAAATTGCCGCAAAACCTTTCAGCGGAAATTAAAGGCAATGTCACACTGCCCGAAAAGGGGCAGCGCGTGCCAGACCTGAACATTCAGGCCAATATCCTCAACGCCCAGAACAAAGACTACGATTTACGCAACATCGCTCTTAGCGGTAAATGGCAAAAGGGACGCTTCCGCTTTGACCTAAAATCTGACAACTCGCCCGCCGCACTGCAATTAAACGGCAGCGGTTACTACGACGGCAACACGGCCCGCGACCTCGCGCTCTCTGCCAACGTGGGCATGTTGCGCCCGGCCGTCCTCGGCTTCCCCATCAAAGGGCGCGATGCCAGCATCTCGGCGAAAATAGAAGCCGCGCTCGACCGCCTCACCGCTAATCAGCCGAAAGGTTTCCTGCAAATCAACGATTTCTATTTTGCCTACAACGACAGCACGCCCTGCACGGTCAAAAATCTGCGCCTCGACGTGACGCCCGACAAGAACGGCAGCGACATCAGGCTCAACAGCGATTTCCTCAACCTTACCTTCAACGGGCAACTTTCTCTCCCGAAACTTAAAACCGCCTACGAGGACATACTCGCTGCCGTCCTGCCCCAACTGCACACGACCAAGCGCGGCGCAACGCCCGAGTACGACTGGACGTTTAGCGTAAGGCTTAAAAACACAGACTTCTTCAAGCACGTGCTGCTCCTGCCCCTGGAAACGGACGGCGACATTGCCGCCAACGGCATTTTGCGCAACCACGCCCGCACGTCCTTCTTCCAATTATTTACCGATGGCATTGACTACAACGGACAGAAGTTCAAAGATTTGCGTCTTTTTGTGAAAGGAGAGAGAGACTCCTACAACTGCCTGCTTCAGACCGACCGCGCTCTCGGCGGCAGCAACTACAAATGGGTGGCAGAGTTGCAAACCGACAGCGGCACGCTTTCCACCAACGTGCAATGGCGCAACCCGCAAGTCGCCAAGCATTTTGGCGAAATCGATCTCCTGACAGAGTTTTCAAAGGGTGCATCGAACGAGACAAAAATTTCTACGACAGTAAATCCTACCCTCTTCACTATCGGCGACACAATATGGAACATTGCCTCAGGGCTTGTGGAAGTGGAAGGCAAAACGGTGGAAATAAACAACCTGCGCCTCAAAAACGACGACCAATGGCTGGCCGTCAGCGGTAAGTTGGGCAAAGGCGAGAACGACTCCATCGTAGCGCGGCTGCGCAAGATTGACGTGGCGTATATCCTCGGTCTGGTGGATTTCCATACCGTTGAATTTACAGGGCAAGCCACGGGACGCGCCGTAGTGCACGGCGACCTGAAAAAACCGCAGTTGAACGCCAAGATTAAGGTAGAAGACTTCCATTTCAACACGGGCTATATGGGCACCGCACACATCTTGGGCGGCTGGAGCAAGGAGGAGGGACGCATCAACCTCGATGCCCACATCGTGGAAGACGGCGTGGGCTATACGGACGTGCTGGGATTTGTGAGCCTCGCGGAGAAAGGGCTGGATCTCGACATCAAGAGCGAGCAGACCACGCTGCAATTCCTCAAGCCCTACATCGGGCACATCTTTACCAACCTCGACGGCCGCACCACGGGGCGCATACGCCTGCACGGGCCTTTTAAGAAACTTGATTTCGAGGGCGAAGAAACCGCTTCGCTTAGCGCACATCTCGACGTGACGGGCGTAGACTACACGCTCACCGACGGCCGCGTCCACGTTCGCCCGGGTATTTTTGAGTTCGCCGATTTCAAGGTTGCCGACAAGACGGGCAAAGGCACGGGCATTGCCGCCGGAGCCTTGCACCACGAGAATCTGAAAAACTTGCGCTATGAGTTTGACCTCGATGTAAACAATCTGCTGCTCTACGACCGTCCCCGCGAGCACGACATGCCTTTCTACTCCACCGCCTACGGCACAGGCAAGGCAAAGATGGGCGGACGCTCAGGACTTTTCACCGCCGACATCGATATCACCACCGAAACCGGCACCACGCTGACCTATCTCCTCGACGCGCCCGACACGTATAGCGACACGCGCCTGCTGCAATTCACCTCGCTCGACCCTAAGCCCTTTGCCTTAGAACCTTCCCCGACCGACACCCCTGCTGCACCGCAGGAGGAAAAGGCGGAAGAGAGCACCACAGACATTAAACTTAACTTTCAGGTCAATGTGAACGACCGCGCCCAGCTGCGGGTCATCACCGACGACGATTCCGGCGACAACATTCAGGTACGCGGCTACGGCCCGATGCGCGCCACCTATTACAATAAAGGACGCTTCGAACTCTTCGGTACCTACAACGTGCAGCGCGGCACTTACAAGATGTCGCTGCAAGACATCATCCGCAAGGACTTCACCCTGAAGCCTGGCGGCACGCTCGTGTTCACAGGACCGCCCAGCGAGGGAAGGCTCAACTTCCAGGCTGCCTATACTGTGAACTCCGCCTCTCTGAGTGACTTGAACTTCGGAGCCGGCATGACGAACAACAGCGTACGCGTGAACTGCCTGCTCAACATCACGGGCCAGACCAAAGCCCCGCAGGTGTCGTTCGGCCTCGACTTCCCCACGCTCGGCGACGAGGAACGCCGCATGGTGATGGACGTTATCAACACGGAGGAAGACCTCAACCGCCAGTTCGTCTACCTGCTTGGCATCGGGCGTTTCTACAACAGCAACTATGCCGCGCAGCAGCAGGCTGTAGGATTGTCGCAGTCGAACGTGGCGGCAAAATCCTTCCTTTCGAGCACGCTCACCAACCAACTCAACAACATTATCTCCAACGCCATGGGCGGTAACGCCAAGTGGAGCATCGGCACAAACATCAGCACGGGCCAGGTAGGCTGGAGCGACATGGAAATCGACGGGCTGCTGCAAGGCCGCCTGCTCAACGACCGCCTGCTCATCAACGGCAACTTCGGTTACCGCGACAACCCGATGTATGCCACGAACTTCGTGGGTGATTTCGACATACAATATTTACTTACGCCGAGCGGAAGCGTCAGCCTGAAAGCCTACTCGGAAACCAACGAGCGGTATTTCACAAAATCGTCGCTCACCACGCAAGGCATCGGCATACAACTCAAGCGCGACTTCTCCAACGTGCGCGACCTCTTCACGCCACGCACAAAATGGCGCAAAAAGAAAGAGAATAAATGATAGACAGAAACACCATACAGCGTGTTATGGACGCGACCGATATAGTAGATGTCGTGCGCGACTATGTGACGCTGCGAAAAACCGGCACATACTACAAGGGACTTTGCCCTTTCCACAACGAGAAAACACCGAGTTTCACCGTGAGCCCCTCGCGGCAATACTGCAAATGCTTCTCCTGCGGCAAGGGTGGCAACGCGGTGCACTTCCTCATGGAAATAGAGCACCTCTCCTACCCCGAAGCCATCAAGCGCCTCGGCAAGCGCTACGGCATCGAGGTAATTGAAGAAGCCCAGAGCGAGGAAGAACGCGAAGCCCGCAATGTGCGCGAAGGCTTGTTCGTGCTCAACGAATGGGCGCGCGATTTCTTTACCAACTATCTGCGGAGCAGTTCCGACGGTGTTGCGGTGGGCATGACCTATTTCCGCTCACGCGGCTTCCGCGACGATATCATCAAGAAATTCCAACTCGGCTTTGCACCCACGGAGCGCGATGCCCTCGCAAAGGCCGCACTGCAAAAGGGATATTCCAAAGAAGCCCTTACAAAGACCGGCCTTTGCTACGCTTCGGAAGACGGTAAACTCATCGACCGCTTCCACGGCCGCGTCATCTTTCCCGTCCACACCGTGTCGGGCCGCGTGGTTGCTTTCGGCGGTCGCATACTCTCTGCGAAAAAGGGCAATATGGCGAAATACGTCAATTCGCCCGAAAGCGAGATTTACAGCAAGAGCCATGAACTTTACGGCCTGTTCCAGTCGCGCAGCAGCATTGCCCGAGAGGATTGCTGCTACTTAGTGGAGGGTTACACCGACGTGATTTCGATGCACCAGAGCGGCATTGAAAATGTAGTGGCTTCCTCGGGCACGTCCCTCACCACCGGCCAGATCCACCTGCTGCGCCGCTTCACCAAAAACATCACGGTGCTCTACGACGGCGACAGCGCGGGCATCAAGGCCAGTCTGCGCGGTATCGACATGCTGCTCGAAGAGGGCATGAACGTGAAAGTGCTGCTGCTGCCCGACGGCGAAGACCCCGACTCGTTTGCACGCGGCCGCAACGCGCAGCAATTCCGCGACTATATCAATGCCCATCAAACCGACTTCATCAAGTTTAAGACGAGCCTGCTGCTCAGCGAGTGCGGCGACGACCCCGTAAAGCGGGCGGGTCTTGTAACGGACATTGTGCGCAGCATCTCTGTCATCCCCAGCGAGATAGTGCGGCAAATGTATGCCCGCGAGTGCGCCGCAGCCATGAGCGTGAGCGAGGCCGTCATTGTGAGCGAAATCGCAAAGATGCGCCGCGACGGCAATGCGCAGCCGCAGGTCCAAACGCAGCAAACGCCTGAAACCGAGCCTGCCGATGCTCCCGCCGCCGACACACCTACGCCCGCTTCTCGACAAGAAACGCTTTCGCCCGAAGAGCGTGCGCTTTTAGCATTAATCGTAAAATATGGCGAGCGTAAGTTTGAGGGTTCGGAGGGCAAATGCCTGGCCGCTTTCGTCCGAGATGAGTTGGAGACCGACGGTCTCGGCTTTGCCTCCGCCATGGCACGCGCCATGCTCGACGAGGTGACGCAGCACGCCGCCGAACCCGGTTGGCAATCCCTGCCCTATTTCCTCAAACATCCCGATGAGGGCATCAGCAAACTGGCGGGCGAACTTTCGGAAGAAAAATATCGCCTCACCGAACGCCAGCAAAGCACCTTCGTGGACGAAGGCAGCCGCCTCGGCGAACTATCCGCCCGCCTGCTCCTCGACTTCAAGCAAGGCTTTGTGCGCGAGCAGATGAAACTGGTGATGCAGAAGATCCGCCAACTCAATCCACAAACCGACGCCGATGCACTCCGCGCGCTCATGCAGCAATACATCGACCTCTCGAATGTGGAACGGCAACTCGCGCCACTTATCGGCGACCGCGTCTTTTCGGTAAAATAAATTTCAACCATAAATTTATGTCCCAACAAACTGTCCTCAATCCGCAGACGCTCGACCTCATACGCGTTTCAACGGAGTTCTGCAAATACATCGAACAATGCGCCACGGCCGAAAAGCAAGAATTTTGCCGCGTGATGCTCGGACTCTTGCCCCTGCTTTATCTCAAAACACATCTTATCCCCGACGTGCCCGAAATGCCGGGCTGGAACGAAGAAGCCGTCACGGAGGACGACTATAATTTCGTGCGGCAAAGCGTTTCTAAAGTAATGGGCGAAGACGATGACTATCTTGACGTATTTGTAGAAGACTTCAAATATTCCGACACGCCGATACTCTGTACCGTCAGCGAGAGCCTCGCCGATGTTTACCAGCCTGTGCGCAACCTCGTCGAGGTGTTCCGCCGGCAGTCCGACTGCGAAGAGGCACTGCAAACGGCACTCCACGACACGCTCGACCAATTCCGTCTCTCGTGGGGACAAAAACTCTTGGGCGCATTACGCACCCTCCACGATGTTTCTGCCAAGACATTATAATTCCAATGGAACAATATTTCTCACAGATAGACAAAACCCGCATTCCCTCCATGCCCCGTTATGCCTACGACGGACGAATTTTCGTCATACAGTCAGACAACGAGGCGCAAAGTGCCCTCCGCGCTTTGGAGCGATATAAACTCCTGGGCTTCGACACCGAGACACGCCCAACCTTCCGCAAGGGCGAGCACCACAAGCCGGCATTGCTGCAAGTGGCGAGCGATGACTTCTGCTTTCTCTTCCGCCTCAACCACATCAGCCGCATCGACGCGATTGTAAACCTCTTTGCCAATCCCAATATCACGAAAGTAGGCCTTTCCATAAAAGACGACATTCACGCGCTCCACCGCTACGCGCAGTTTGAGCCCGCGGCCTGTGTGGAACTGCAACGCATGGCTGTCGACCTCGGCATAGTCGACCAAAGCCTGCAAAAGCTCTACGCCAACATCTTCGGCAAGCGCATCTCCAAGAACGCGCAACTCTCCAACTGGGAAGCCGATGTGCTCACCGAGGCACAAAAGACTTATGCCGCCACCGATGCCGTGTGCTGCTTACATCTTTACCGCAAGTTCCTCGAAATGGCTGAAACCCGCAATTACACGATAATAAATAATACCTTATGACACTCAAAACAATACGCTTACGCAAGGGTAAAACCGAAAGTCTCAAACGCTTCCACCCTTGGATATTCTCCGGCGCGATCGACAGCGCCGACCCCGGCATCGAAGAGGGCGACCTCGTGCGCGTGGTCGATGCTGCCGGCAACTTCCTTGCCATCGGGCACTGCCAAATCGGTTCTATCGCCGTGCGCGTGCTCTCTTTCACCGAGTGCCCCATAGATAGCAGTTTCTGGACCGAACGTCTCGCCGAAGCCTACGCCCTGCGCCGATCCTTGCACCTTGCTATTGCCAATGAGGAAGAACACAACATCTTCCGCCTTGTGCACGGCGAAGGCGACCGCCTGCCGGGACTGGTGGTAGACGTATACGGACGGACCGCCGTGATGCAGGCGCACACCGTGGGCATGCACGTGTGCCGCAAGGAAATCGCCGCCGCGCTCATCGAAGCCTGCAAAGGCCGCATCGACAGCGTTTATTATAAGTCCGACACCACCCTCCCCTTCAAGGCCGAGGTCGACCGCGCCAGTTGCTTCCTCATCGGCGGCAACGATGCCTGCGACACCGCCGTTGAAAACGGCCTGCGCTTCCACATCGACTGGCTACGCGGACAGAAAACGGGCTTCTTCATCGACCAGCGCGACAATCGCAGCCTCCTCGAGCATTATTCCAAAGGCCGCCGCGTGCTCAACATGTTCTGCTATACCGGCGGCTTCAGCGTCTATGCCCTGCGCGGCGGCGCAGAGTTGGTCCACTCCGTAGATTCCAGCGCAAAGGCCATCGACCTCACCAACGCCAACGTCGCGCTCAACTTCCCCGCCGTCGGCACGCGCCATGAAGCCTTTGCCGAAGACGCTTTCAAGTTCTTGGAGCACGCCCCGGCGAGTTACGACCTCATTATCCTCGACCCGCCCGCCTTTGCCAAGCATCGCGGCGCAATAGCGCAGGCCTTGAAAGGCTACACGCGGCTCAACGCCATTGCGTTCAAGAAGATACAACCCGGCGGCATCATCTTCACATTCAGTTGCTCGCAGGCCGTAAATAAGGAGCAGTTCCGCCTCGCCGTCTTCACCGCCGCCGCGCAGAGCGGCCGCCACGTGCGTATCCTCCACCAGCTCCATCAGCCCGCCGACCACCCCGTGAATATCTACCACCCCGAAGGCGAATACCTCAAAGGCCTTGTGCTGCAGGTGGAATAAAATATTAAAGTCCCTACTGCCGTGTGCTGCCAACATTTCGGAAGCAATAGGTAAACAAAGCAAATCGCCCGACAAATCCTTTTCCTCACAGCAAAACGCGTGTCATTGGCACGCGTTTTGCTGTTTTCTTATAGGAAACTTATAAACCACAAAAATATAAACGTTATGCAAAAAGGCAACATTGGTATCACTACCGAGAACATTTTTCCCGTTATCAAGAAATTTCTTTACAGCGACCATGAAATCTTTCTCCGCGAGCTGGTGAGCAACGCCGTGGACGCTACGCGCAAGCTGCAGACGCTGGCCATGAAGGGCGAGTTCAAGGGCGAGATGGGCGACCAAACGGTGCGCATCAGCCTCGACAAGGAAGCCGGCACGCTCACAATCAGCGACCGTGGCATTGGCATGACCGCCGAAGAAATCGATAAGTACATCAACCAAATCGCCTTCTCCGGCGCGAACGAGTTCTTGGAGAAGTATAAGGACGATGCCGCAGCCATTATCGGCCACTTCGGCCTCGGTTTCTATTCCGCCTTCATGGTGGCCAGCCGCGTGGATATCCTTTCGCGCAGCTACAGAGAAGAGGCACAGGGCGTCAAATGGACGTGCGACGGTTCGCCGGCCTATGAAATCTCCGACTTTCCCGAGAAGACGGACCGCGGCACAGACATCGTGCTGCACATTGCCGACGACTGCAAGGAGTTTCTCGAAAAGGGCAAAATCGAAAGCCTGCTCTCCAAATACTGCAAGTTTCTGCCCGTGGCCATCGCCTTCGGGAAGAAAACGGAGTGGAAAGACGGCAAGCAGGTGGACACCGAGGAGGACAATATTATAAACGACACCACGCCGCTCTGGACGAAAACGCCTTCTACCCTAACCGACGAGGACTACAAGAAATTCTACGCGCAGCTCTATCCCATGACAGACGAGCCGCTCTTCTGGATTCACCTCAATGTGGACTACCCGTTCCACCTCACGGGCGTGCTGTATTTCCCCAAAATCAAGAACAATATCGAAATCCACCGCAACAAAATCCAGCTCTACTGCAATCAGGTGTTCGTGACGGACGAGGTGGAAAACATCGTGCCCGACTTCCTCACGCTCCTGCACGGCGTGATCGACTCGCCCGACATTCCCCTCAACGTGAGCCGCAGCTATCTGCAGAGCGACGCCAACGTGAAGAAGATTTCGGGCTATATCACCAAGAAGGTGAGCGACCGCCTGAAAAGCATCTTCAAGAACGACCGCAAGCAGTATGAAGAGAAGTGGGACGACCTCAAGCTCTTTATCCACTACGGCATGCTCTCCGAGCAGGACTTCTACGATAAGGCCAAGGAGTACGCACTCTTTAAGGACACGGAGGGAAAATATTTCACCTACGACGAATATAAGGAACTCATCAAGGGCAATCAGACCGACAAGGACGGCAACCTCATCTACCTCTACGCACAGAATGCCGAGGAGCAGTACACTTACATCGAGGCTGCCAAGGCCAAGGGCTACAGCGTGCTGATGCTCGACGGCCAGCTCGACGCTGCGCTCGTGGGCATGCTGGAACAGAAGTTTGAGAAAGCACGCTTCAGCCGCGTAGACGGCGACGTGGTGGACAGGCTCATACAGAAGGACGACCAGAAGTCCGAGCCTCTGCCCGAGGGCGAGGCGCAGCGTCTCTCCACGCTCTTTACGGGCCGCCTGCCCAAGATGGAAAAGACGGAGTTTCACGTTGAAGCCGCCCAGCTCGGCGCAGAAGCCGCGCCCGTGGTTATCACTCAGAGCGAATACATGCGCCGCATGAAGGAGATGAGCCGCCTGCAGGCGGGCATGAGCTTCTATGGCGAAATGCCCGACATGTACTCCCTCGTGCTCAACGCCGACCACGCTCTTGTGAAGTCTATCCTCAACGGCTGCCACGCCGCTACCGACGAGCAGTTGAAGCCGATTGAGAGCGACCTCGCCGGACTCAAGGCGCGCCGCGCCGCCCTCGAGCAGGTGCAGAGCAAGAAGAAGGCCGACGAACTTACGGAAGAGGAGAAGGCCGACGCGCAGAAGTGCGCCGACGACATCAAGAAGCAGGAGGAGCAGCGCGACAGCATTCTCGGCACGTACGCCGAGGGCAACCCGCTCATTTCGCAGCTCATCGACCTCGCACTCTTGCAAAACGGTCTGCTGCGCGGCGAAGCCCTCAGCCGTTTTGTGAACCGCAGCATTGAGCTGATGAAATAATTTTGACGCAATAAGGGCGTATTTCCCATAATATCCGGGCTTCTGAATGTAGCCGATATTTTGAGAAATACGCCCTTACTGTATCCCTACTCGCCAGTTACGCGCTGCCAAACCGCCTCGGCATATTTCTTGCCCACGGGCAGGCGTTTGCCGTTTTTTGAAAGCGTGATTTCGGAGCGTGTGAAGGAGACGATGCGGCTTTCGCGCACGATGAAGGAGCGGTGAATGCGCAGGAACTCGCCCTCCGGCAGTTGTTCCTCCACGCTGTAAAGCGGCATTTTCGAAAGCACCGCCGTGCCGTCGGCAAGATGAAACTTCACGTAATTGTCCACCGCCTCAATATAAATAATGTCGTCGGCCGAAATTGCTACGGTCTTGTAGTCGCTCTTCACGCTGATGCACCGCTCCGCCCTGCCCGAGGCTGCCAGCAGGTCGCGCATGCGCAGCCATTCCTGCGCCTTCTGCACGGCGCGCTCGAAGCGTTCGTAGAAGAACGGCTTGTGCAGGAAGTCCACGGCGTTGGCCTCGAAGCCGTCCAAGGCATAGTTGGCGTAGGCGGTGGTGAAGATGAGACAAGTGCTTTCGGGCAGCCGCCCGGCCAGTTCCAAGCCCGACGTGCCTTTCATCTCGATGTCGAGAAACACGATGTCGGGCTGCCATTCGAGTATGCGATGCAGGCCGGGTCGCGGCGAGGAAAAGGTTTCAAGGAGCAGCCCGCCTTTCTTCTCGCAATATTTTCGGATAATTTCGAGGGCAATCGGTTCGTCGTCGATTGCAATACATTTCAGCATAATCAAGAATTTAAGGTAAGCTTTACGCGAAACGTGCCGCAGGCCGCCCCGTCCTTTTTTTCGCAGGGCAGTTCAGCAATGTCGAGTGCGTGGCGGCCGGGATAGAGCAGGGCCAGCCGTCGGCGGCAGTTTTCTATGCCTGCCCCGCCGCCGACTGCGCTTTTGCCCGGCTTGGCGAAGAGGGAGTTTTCCACGGTAAATGCGAGCGTGCCCGCCGTTTGCCTGAGGCTGATGCGTATGAACGAGGGGTCGTTGGCCGAGATGCCGTGCTTGAAGGCATTTTCCACAAACGTGATGAGGAGCATCGGCGGCACGGGCATTGCTTCTTCTTCCACCGAGCAGTCGAACGCCACGCTTGCCAAGGAGTTGAGCCGCAGCTTTTGCAGGTCGATGTATTGGCGGATATAATCGGCTTCCTCGCTCACGGGCAGAAAGTCGCGGGCGGCACCCGTGTACATGTATTTTGTGAGGTTGATAAATCCCTCGAGCATAGGCACGGCCTTATCCGAAGCTGTCACCACGAGCCCGTAGAGCGTGTTGAGCGTGTTGAAAAGGAAGTGGGGATTTATTTGCGCCTTATACACCGCCAGCTCCGCCACGCGCCGCTCGTGCTCCGCGCTTTCGCGGGCCAGCCTCTGCCGGTAGGCATCGGTGAGCATACCCACGGCAAAGCTGAAAAACACCACGAGGATAAAGTGCAGCCACACGGCCTGCTGGTTCTGCCGCACGCCCCACACGGGAAAGGAATAGAGCGACGGGTCCCAAAGCCCGAGATGATGGTAGGGCGAATTTATCTTGTAGGTAGAAAAGAGGAAGGTCACCGCCAGCGTAGCGACGAGCGCGGCGAGCGCATAGAGCAGCTGCCGGTTTTTGTGGAACAGGCGGGGGACGATGAAATAGCGATAGAGGAAATAAGAGATGTAGAGCCACACTACGAAACCGGCGAAGAAGGCGGGCGACGTGCCCCACCAGCGCTCAACGGGGAACGCGTAGATCATCAGCGGCAGAAAGGCGAGGCAAAAGGCGCAGTCGATTATTGCGGAGATATGTTTGGCCATGGCGGTTATGCTGTTGGCAGGTTGGCGCGGACGCTTTGCCATACGCTGCAAAGTTACGCTTTTTCGGGCGTTTGCTGCAAGGGGCTGCCGGGCGTTTGCCGCCACAAATCCATTGTTTGCCGCCGAAAGCGCATTTGTCGGAGCGGCAGGAGTTGATGTTTTAGTAATTTTGCCGCGTGTGAATGGGTCGCGGCAGTCACAAGGCAGACATCTCATCTACTTCTATGCCTATAAATTGATTTAGGTCAAATCCCCTTGAAAAATATATGACCAACGCTTGACCTTCCTCACACTTACCGAAATCCAATTCCAACATCGCGATAACTATTCCTTCATTCCAATGACCGTCAAAACCTTTATCGACCGCCCCATTCTGTCGGGCGTTATTTCCGTTGCCATCATCATCGTGGGGCTGATAGGCCTTAGCCAACTGCCGCTTGAGCAATTTCCCGACATCGCGCCGCCCACCGTGCGCGTCACCGCCACCTACACGGGCGCAAACGCCGAAACGGTGATGAAGAGCGTGATAACGCCCCTCGAAGAGCAACTCAACGGCGTGGAAAACATGATGTACATGACCTCCACCGCCACCAACACCGGCTCGGCCAGCATCAGCGTCTACTTCAAGCAGGGCACCGACCCCGACATGTCGGTCGTGAACGTGCAAAACCGCGTGGCATCGGCGCAGGGGCTGCTGCCGGCAGAGGTCACCAAGTCGGGCGTCACGGTGCGCAAGCGCCAGACCAACTCGCTCAAAGCCATCACGCTCTACTCGCCCGACGACCGCTACGATGCCAATTTCCTCACCAACTACATGAAGATCAACATCGAGCCGCAGCTTTCGCGCATTGCCGGCGTGGGCGACGTGAACATCTGGGGCGCGAGTTACTCGCTGCGCATTTGGCTCGACCCCTTGAAGATGTCGCGCTACGGCCTCATGCCCTCCGACATCGCGCAGGTTCTCGCCGAGCAAAACGTTGAGTCGCCCTCGGGAACGCTCGGCGCAGAATCTGCCAATACGTTCCAATATGTAATGAAATATCGCGGCCGACACGAGGACGAGGCCGACTATGGCGAGATGGTCGTCAAGGCCCTGCCCAGCGGCGAGGTGCTCCGCCTCAAAGACGTGGCACGCATCGAACTGGGCGCGGAAAACTACGCCATGGTGAGCCAGACGAGCGGCCACCCCGGCGCCAACTGCATGATGGCGCAGACCTCGGGTTCAAACGCCAACGAAATCATTAAGAAAATCGACAAGGCAACGGCCGAGATGTCGTCCGCGCTGCCCGACGGCATGGTGCTCACCGACATCACCAGCATCAAGGACTTCCTCGATGCCTCTATCGCCAATGTGGTGGAAACGCTGCTCGTGGCCATCGTGCTGGTGGTCGTGGTGGTGTGGTTTTTCCTCCACGACCTCCGCGCCACGCTCATTCCCTCGCTGGCCATCATCGTGTCGCTGCTCGGCTCGTTTGCCTTCCTCTACGTGGTGGGCTTCAGCCTCAACCTGCTCACGCTCTTCGCCCTCGTTTTGGTTATCGGCACGGTGGTCGACGATAGCATCGTTGTGGTCGAGGCCGTGCAGGCGCGGTTCGACGAGGGCTGCACCTCTGCCTACACCGCCACGGTGGAGGCGATGAGCGGCCTCACCTCCGCGCTCTTCACCACGTCGGTTGTTTTCATGGCGGTCTTCGTGCCCGTGAGCTTCATGGGCGGCACAACCGGCACGTTCTACACGCAGTTTGGCTTGACCATGGCCGTGGCCGTGGCGATATCCCTGCTCAACGCCCTCACGCTCAGTCCCGCCCTCTGCGCCCTGCTGCTGCGGCCGCGCAAAGGGGCTGCGGGCGACGCGAAACTCTCTTTTTCCTCCCGCTTCCATTTCGCCTTCAACCGCTCCTTCCGCCATGTGCAGCGCAAGTACACGGGCGGCATCTCCTTCCTCTTCCGCCACAAGTGGATAGCCGGCGGCTGCCTCGCCCTGGCGTGCATTCTGCTCGTGGTCCTGATGAATACCACCAAGACAGGCCTCGTGCCGCAGGAGGATATGGGCACAATCAATGTGAACGTGCAGACCCCGCCGGGCACCAATCTCGAAGCCACGGGCAAGGTGATGGACGAGATAGAGGCCGCCATTTGCGACATTCCGCAAATCAATATCTACTCCCGCATCACGGGCAAGGACGCCATTCACAACCAGTCGGCCTCCGCCGGCTCGTTCACCATTCGCCTTAAAAACTGGTCGGAGCGCACGGGAAAGGGCGACGATGTCAATGCTGTGATGAACGAGATATACCGCCGCACCGACCACATCGCGGGAGCCACGATCCGCGTCTCCACCTCGCCGATGATTTCCGGCTACGGCACCGACAGCGGCTTCGAGCTTTACGTGCAGGACCGCAAGGGCGGCAGCGTGGACGACCTGCTCGCCTGCACCAACGCCTTTATCGACTCGCTCAACCGGCGACCCGAGATTTCCCGCGCCTACACCACGTTCGACACAAAATACCCGCAGTATCTCGTAGATGTCGACGCCGCGCTCTGCAAGCAGGCGGGCGTATCGCCCACCGACGTGCTCAGCACGCTTTCGGGCTACGTGGGCGGCAGCTATTCGAGCAACCTCAACCGTTTCACCAAGCTCTATCGCGTCATGGTGCAGGCCTCGCCCGAGTATCGCCTCGACACGGAGGCACTCAATAATATATATGTGCGCAACGCCGCAGGCGAGATGTCGCCCATTGCCAAATACCTCAAGCTCCAGCGCGTTTACGGCTCCGAAAGCCTCTCGCGCTTCAACCTCTTCACCGCCATTCGCGTCACGGGGCAGCCGGCGGCGGGCTACAGCTCGGGGCAGGCCATTGCGGCTATCAACGAAACGGCAGCGCGCGTGCTGCCCGTGGGCTACGGCTTCGAGTTCGGCGGCATGTCGCGCGAGGAAGCCTCGGCGGCGGGCACCACCGCGCTCGTCTTCCTCATCTGCATCGTCTTCGTCTACCTCATTCTCTGCGCCCTCTACGAGAGCCTCACGATGCCCTTCGCCGTCATCCTCTCCGTGCCCTTCGGCCTTGCCGGCAGCTTCCTGTTTGCCAAGATGTGGGGGTTGGAAAATAATATTTACATGCAGACGGGCCTGATTATGCTCATCGGCCTTTTGGCCAAGACGGCCATATTGCTCACGGAGTACGCCTCCGAGCGCCGCCGTCGCGGCATGGGCATCGGCGCGGCCGCCCTCGCCGCCGCCAAAGCGCGTCTGCGCCCCATTCTGATGACCTCTATGACGATGGTGTTTGGCATGCTGCCGCTGATGTTCGCCCACGGCGTGGGGGCAAACGGCAACCGCTCTGTGGGCGTGGGCACGATTGGCGGCATGCTTGTGGGCACGGTGGGGCTGATGTTCGTGGTGCCCGTGCTCTTCATCGTGTTCCAGACCATTCAGGAGCGGTTTCTGACAAGAAAGAGTTAATCGACGACGAGAGTACTGATTTTCGTGACGCTGTCCCCGGGAAATTCCCCCTTTCCCGGGGATATTTTTTATTTGCTCCCGACTATTTTTTACTATCTGCGCAGAAAAAGTTTGTTACAAAGTTTGTAACACGTATTACAAAGTTTGTAACACATGTTAGAAAGTTTGTAACGGCCGTTACAAAGTTTGTAACAAACTTTTTCTTATAGGATAGTAAAAAATTGCTCCGTGAAAGGGGAAAATGTTAAGGGCTTAGGGAAAAACTTGTCCGGGTTGTTGCTTTGGATGAGGAACAGATTTGACAAAAGTATTAACTGCCTGGAAGGCACTACGGAGCGAAGCGACGATAAGGGGCTGTGTCAAAATGTGCCTGTGGTCTTGAAATGTCGTGCAATCGAGTGCAGAGACGAGCACCTCTGGGCTATTCCGAGTGCAGCCGACATTGCCCTGAAAGGGCTTAATAACCAAGCACTAAGTTTGCCCCCGAAAGAACGGGCTAGCCCGTTCTTGAGAACAAACAA
>JBJEAH010000260.1:0-4322 GCA_051868815.1 Alloprevotella sp. | reverse complement strand
GTCCGCGCCGATGGTACTGCAGACCCGCGGGAGAGTAGGTCGCCGCCAGCTTTTAGATGAAAAAACCTGCATTCGTAATAAGATACGAATGCAGGTTTCTTTTTATACTGTTTGATATGCTATATTTTTATTATGAATGATACACACAAATTACGTATCTGTTTTATTTTACTTTTCCTCCTTTGCATTTCCGGGGGGGGTAATTTGTGGGCGCAGAATGAAACAGAAGATATAGATACTTTATCTGCAACTGCTATTCCGAGTGCTGCCGATAGTTTGCTTGTAGGGCAGTTAAGTGTCTTAGGCATTCCTTTATATTCCATAACTACCCAAAATCGTATTGAACCGCCTTATATCACTGTTATAGCACCGCCAGGTTGTTGCGGATTGACGGTTGTGAATAATGAGTACCAACCAGCCCGCCTTGTTATTATTCAGAATAGTGACACGGTGTACGACACTGGCGATTATGTTGCCGATACTTCTGGCGTTCGTATCAAAGTCCGGGGCAATACCAGTGCCGTAGGTTTTCCGGGACGTACCCCGTATAAATTAAAGTTCAGTAAAAAGATAGACTTGCTGAATCGTGAGGATAAGAATTACAAGGACAAGAACTGGGTGTTGCTGAATTATCCCGCCTCGCAGGATTTTGTCCACGTCGCAGCCAATGCGATTGGCCGTTATGTGCGTGAGGAGTGGCAGCCGGCAACGCGTTTCGTGAACGTAGTGCTAAATGGGGTGCCCCGTGGCTTATATTTGCTATCAGAGTCTGTCAAAGACGGTGATTGCCGTTTGCCGATAGATGCAGGTGGCTTTATACTTGAAGACGACCCTTACTGGTGGAGCGAGGTGGAAGCACCGATGTTTCCTTCAAAGGTGTTCAATCCGTATATGAAGTTTACGTTTAAGCACCCAGACGAGGATGACATCACTGAAGAGCAGATAAACAGTATTTCAAACTTTATATACGAGTTTGAAGATGATTTGTTAGCTGGCGAACCTATCGAGAAATATGCAGATATAGCTACTTTTGCGGCATGGATGCTATGTCATGATATTTTGGGCACAGCCGATTCGGGCGGCTCGAACATTTATTTCTATAAGAAAGATTCTTTGGAAACGTCCAAGTTGCAAGCCGGCCCGATTTGGGACTTCTCTGGTTGTATGGGCAAAGTGCCTTTCGAGGGAGAGTGGAGCTATTCCCACTACCCGGATAACTATGTAAACTATAATGGCGAATTGCTTAAGCGCGATGAGTTCCTTAATGAATATGCTAAATGTTGGGAACGTGTAAAAAATGGCATCGAAGAGGCTGTGCTTCCCGAATTGCAGTTTCTGGCAGCATCAGAAGGCTTAGATTTAGACAAGGCGTATGCTCTTTGGGGCATCAATACGACCTCTGGTGCAAATATCCGTCAAGTAATAGATTGGTTGGACAATCGCCTTCCTTGGCTTGAGGCTAACATCGGCGAAATGGTCCAGACGCGTCTGCCGCAAAGCGTAGTAGCAAGTCAAACGCGCGTCTTTGACCACACAGAAATCTATGACTTGCAAGGAAAACTCCTGTCGGTTCGCCCGTCTGCCTTTACGCCCAGCCGGAGCAATGGTTTTGCACGAGGTTGCTATATTCTCAGGCGCATAGGAACTGATGGCAAGACTTTGGAGCATAAGAAATTCATTGTAAAATAAAAACCTTTATAATCAACGCTCGCGGCGGCACAATGAAGGTTGTGCCGCCGCGAGCGTTCTGTATATTAAGGCTTTTATGATGCTTTGCCAAACAATCTAACGCCTTTTGCTGTAAATCTCAGCATAGATGTCTGCGTAGGCATTGACCATTTTGTCGATGGTCAGCTGTTCTTCGTACTTTTTGCGGGCATCTTTTGAGAAATGGTCGTAGATGTCTTTGTTCTCGAGAATATATTTAATCTTTTCTGCAAAAAGCGGGGCTTCGTTGGGCAGGGCAAAGCCGTTCTCGCCGTTCACCACGATTTCGCTGATGCCGCCCACGTTTGATGCCACCACGGGGCGGCCGAGGCTCATGGCTTCGATGATTACGATGGGCAGTCCTTCGTAGTTGCTGGTCAGGAGGAAAAGGTCGGCAGCTTCGTTGTATTGTCCCGCGTTGGGCTTTTCGCCAAGGAAAAACACGTTGGGCTCGGGCACGTCCATTTTTTGCTCGTTGCCAATCCACACGAAAGCATATTCCGGCAGCAGGCGGGCGATTTCCAAGAAGAGCTGCACGTTCTTGGGAGGCTTCATGCGCGCCACGCACAGCACGGTCTTCTTAAACCGCGTGCAGTCGATGCCGAGGGTAGGTGTGGAGGCGGCTCTCGGCTGCTCCACACCATTATATATATATGTGGTGTTGCGTGTTATCCCCTCTGCCTCCATCCATTTGCGGTCGTATTGGCTCACGCCGATAATGCTGCTGCAACGCTTTTGCAGGTAGCGTTCTGTTCTTAAAAATTGCCTGTGTCCCAAACGCACTGTGTCAAAGCCGTGCACCGTATAAACGATTTTCTCTTTCGGGAAAGCCAGTCTGCCCAGCGTGCCGGCTTTGGAGGAATGAAGGTGAATGATGTCCGGGCGATATGCTTTATAGAGGCGTTTGAACTCGATGAATGCCAGGAAGTCGTCTTTTAGCGACACGCTCCTTTTCAGGTGTTTCAGTTTCACCTGCTTGATGCCGGGTGCAAGCATTTTCCACATTTCCCCGTTGCCTTCGCCGCCGGCCACGATTACCTCGTGCTGCTCCGCCAACTTGTTGGCGAGGCTGACAAGCACGGATTGCGCGCCGCCGAACTCGGTTTTGGTGATAATTTGGAGTATCTTCATCTTTATTCTTTCCAGATGTATTTAGAAATTGCCCCGCATCGCTTCACTGGCCATTTTCTTGATGAGATGGCCTACGATATACATTCTGTAATGTATCTTTCCCAAGAGTGTGAATGCCTTTTTGTGCATGCCCGTGGGGCTGATAGCGCCTCCGTGCCGTCTGTAAAGCAGGAGCGGTTCACGAATGAGCGTAGTCTTGAAGTATTTGTTGGCAATCAGCCCGAGCCAAAGGTCGTGGCCCACTTTCGTGTGCGGGAAGGGCAGCGCCTTTTCCAGCACTTCGCGCCTGAATGCCATGCAGCACCCCTGATAGCATGCCGACCAGAGGTTGCTGGGAATATTCAGCTTTGTGCCTCTTATCTTGAAAATCGACTCGTCCACCACGTTAAGCTGCTCGTCCACGATTTTGCAGTCGCTCAAAGCCCAGTCGTAGGTTTCAAGGGCTTCCGCCATGCGTTTGATATGGTTGGGCAGCCACACGTCGTCTTGGTCGGCAAGGAAGATCAGGTCGCCCTTGCTGTGCGCCAATGCGTTGGCAAAGTTGTGCGTAGCGGAGTCGAGGGGAAAATCGGTCGTCACCTTTTCGGGTTTGACAAACACCTTTATCCTTTCGTCGTGAAACGAATGGATAATATCAAGGGTGTTGTCGGTCGACTGGTCGTCCGAGATGACCAATTCATCGTTGTCCCCAAGTTGTTCCAGTATGCTGGTTATTTGTTCTTTTATATATTTCTGGCCATTGTAAGTGGCCATACATACCGATATCATGCGTGTATCGTAATCTTTTGAAGAATGTTTTGCGCCGAGTGCGCCCTATAATTGTGCAAATATACCCTTAAAATTTGATAATGCAGGCGTTGCTTGCTTAATATTTTGCCTGCGGGTGGTTTTATTGCGTGTAAATGTCCATAAGCCCAAGAATTTTTAGATGACCTTTCATGAAAAATGGGGATAATCACTGCAAACCGAGCGAAACAACAAGGCGGCGCAGCCGGCTCATATTTATTGCGATTTGCGTGGAGTATTCATATTGGTGTTTTCTCCTGTTTTTGCGTGCGGTGATTGGTGCTGTAAGTTCCGCAATGCCGTCCAGCGAGCCATTCTTTGAAATGCTGTCAAGAAGTGCCTGCTCTTGGTGCCTGCTGTTTGGCAACAGCGGGGCATAAGCGGCATAACAGGCGGCGGCTTCTGTTCCACGATACAAAAGTCCCATTACTGCGCATCTTTGCAAAAGTGCTTTCGCCTCGTCTTTGCTTAGTGCTTGGGGCGTGGTGGCGGCGGTTTCTACAATGCGATTTCCGAACACGTTGCACCCTGCGCTCATTATCCTATATTCTTGTGCCTTTGCAGTGGTGGCTGCAAAGGATGAAATCACAAAAATAATTATTAAGAATTCTCGCATACTTTATGAGCAGTGTCTTTTTCGGGTGCAAAGATAATAACAATATCTATATTAACAAATACCCCCCCCAATTTAAGAAAAG
>JBJEAH010000259.1:0-4381 GCA_051868815.1 Alloprevotella sp. | reverse complement strand
TATGACACGCAGTGCAAAAGTAATTCTTTTTGGCGGGTTCTGCAAAATTATCATAGTATAAAAACGGCGAAAAGGCTATTGGGTTTCAAAATAAATATTTAAGTTTGCAAAAATCAAACTGCCTGCTGCGCCTTGCGCGCATGCGCGTATATATATATAATATTGTATACCCTTAATCGAAAAAAGAAATATGTCTCGTCTCAATCCCACAGATTACAGAGCACGCGTCGATGCCCTGCGGCGCTGGTTGCGCGGCGAAGGGCTGAACGCCTACGTAGTGCCCACACTCGACCCCCACAACAGCGAATACCTGCCTTTCCGCTGGCAGACGCGCGAATGGCTCACAGGGTTCACGGGCTCGGCAGGGCTGGCAGTCGTTACCTTGGAAAAAGCCGCGCTTTGGACTGACTCGCGCTATTTCCTGCAAGCCGATGAGCAGTTGGCAGGCACAGGCATCGAACTGATGCGCGAAGGAGTGGCAGGCACGCCCGAACCGGCCCGCTGGATCGAAGAACAGTTGCAGGACGGCGATGCCGTGGGCTATTGCGGCGAGTGCATGAGCAAGGAACTCTTCGACAGCCTTTTTGCTGACCTGTCGGATAGGATTGCCGTGCGTGCCAGCGAAAATGACCCCTTCAACTACCTTTGGCGTGACCGCCCCGACACGCCGCGCACGCTCATAACGTTGTTCCCCGAGGCGTATGCCGGCCTTTCGGCGCGTGAGAAGTTACAGGCAGTGCGCGATGCTCTGCCTGCGGTTTACGGCAGAGAGGAAAGGCTGTTCCTTATGAACGACCTTTCCGAAATTGCTTGGACGCTCAACCTGCGCGGCGGCGATATTGACTTCAATCCGCTCTTCCTCGCCTACCTTTTGATTACCGATGATAAGGTCACGCTCTATGTCGATCGCCACAAACTGACCGAAGAGGTGCGTACCTATCTCGCCCGCGAGGGCGTTACCGTAGACGATTACAATGCCTGGCAGTATGTAGCTCGTGAAGTCCGGCATACTGGTAGGGCTGTCAGCGTCTATCTGCCGGCATCGGTCAATATGGCACAACTCGAAGCCTTTGAACTGGCAACAGAGGTAGCTGACGATGTGCGCGTCGAAGTTATTCCCTCGCCCGTGCCGCCCCTGCGTGCCGTGAAGACGGAGGCCGAGCGCGAGGGCATGCGCGCGGCGATGCTGCGCGACGGCGCGGCCATGGTGCAGTTCCTGCGCTGGCTGGACGAAGAAGTGCCGAAAGGTTTGCAGACGGAAATTTCTATCGACAAGAAACTCACGGCCCTGCGTGCTGAGCAGCCCGGTTTCAAGGGACTTAGTTTCCCCACGATTGCAGGTTATGCGGCGCACGGTGCCATCGTGCACTACGAAGCGACCGAAGAAACGGCGGCCCGCCTCGAGCCGCGCGGGCTGCTGCTCCTCGACTCGGGGGCGCACTACGACTGCGGCACTACCGACATCACGCGCACCATCGCCCTTGGCCCGCTCACCGATGAGGAACGCCGCGTGTATACCCTCGTGCTTAAAGGGCACATCAACCTTGCCCGCGCCCGCTTCCCCGAAGGCACAACAGGTCTGGAGCTCGACCTCGCCGCCCGCTACGGCATGTGGCAGCGCGGCTACGACTTCGGCCACGGCACGGGCCACGGCGTAGGCACCTACCTCGGTGTGCACGAAGGGCCGCATCAGATACGCAAGAACCCCCGCGCCTGCACCCTCGTGCCCTTTGCCAACGGCATGACCGTGACCGACGAGCCGGGCATCTACGTGAGCGGCCGCTTCGGAGTGCGCATCGAAAACGTGCTGCTCGCCCGCGAAGACGGCGCGACCGATTTCGGCAAGTTTCTCGCCTTCGAAACGCTCACGCTCTGCCCCGTCGACCTGCGCCCCGTGGAGAAAGATTTGCTTACCGGCGAGGAAATAGCCTGGCTCAACGCCTACCACGACCGCGTGCGCACCGCCTTGCTGCCGCTCCTCGAAAATAGCGCGGATAAGGCGTGGCTCGAAGCCGCCACGAGGCATATTTAGCCCTTGCTTATGGCTAATCAAACATGATTTGTTTCCATTTTTGCGCATTTCTTATAGGAATGCGCAATTTTTTTTGGCGAGAATATCCGGGCGCACTATCTTTGCAGAAAGTTTAATACTCGTTTACTGGTCTACTCGTTTACTTGTATACTAAAAAATCCCCAGAACATTTTCATGCAACCCGTTTTGAATTTCGCCGCGCTTACCGCCTCGCTGCAAGCCATGGGGCGGCGGTGGCGCGTGGCAGTGGTGTGCGGCACAGACCGCGCCACGCTCGAAGCCCTCATGCGCGGCACAGCCGAAGGCTTCGTCGAGCCTTGGCTTTTTATCCCTGAAACCGTAAACCTTGAAACCTTGCCCGCTGAGGTTACTACCAATCCCTTCTTCCACATCATTCCCGCTGACAGCGACGAAGCTGCCGCCCGCGCAGCCGTGGCTATGGCCAGGCGCGGCGAGGCAGACCTGCTGATGAAGGGGCTTGTCCATACCGACACGCTCCTCCGAGCCGTGCTCAATAAAGAGGAGGGCATACTGCCGCGCGGCAGGCTGCTCACCCACATCGCCGCGGCCGAACTGCCTGGCTACCCGCGCCTGCTCTTCTTCTCCGATGCCGCTGTCATTCCTTACCCCACCCACGAGCAGCGCGTGCAGCAGGTGGCTTACATGATTGAGACCTGTCACGCTTTCGGCATCGAAGAGCCGCGCATCGCCCTGATTCATTGCGCCGAGACGGCGAGCGAGAAGTTCCCGCATACCATGGGCTATGCCGAAATTGCCGACCGCGCCGCAAGGGGAGAGTGGGGGCGTGCCATTGTGAGCGGCCCGCTCGACTTCCGCACCTCTTGCGATGCCGCCGCCCTCGCTACGAAAGGTATCAGCTCGCCCATAGCCGGCAGTGCCGACGGCCTTATTCTGCCCGACATCGAAGCCGGCAACCTGCTCTACAAAGTGCTGCCCCTCTTCGCCGGAGCCAAGATGGCAGGCATGCTCAAAGGACCGCAGTGTCCCGTGGTGCTCTCCTCCCGCGCCGACGATGCAGAGACGAAATACCGCAGCCTTTGCGTGGGGATTATAAACAAGTAGGGGCGTTCTGCAGAACGCCCGCACTTCGCGCAAAAGGCATACGTTCGCCAAATAAAAAATACCCTCTCATTATATATATGACTATTCTCGTAATCAATCCCGGTTCCACCTCCACCAAAGTATCTGTCTACGAAGACGACGAACCGATACTCGCGCGCTCCATACGCCATTCGGTGGAAGAACTTTCGCAATTTTCCAAAATCACAGAACAATTAGAGTTTCGCCGCCGCTTGGTGGAAAATGAAATCCGCGCGGCGGACATCCCAATGAAATTTGATGCCGTCATAGGGCGCGGCGGTCTGCTCAAGCCCATTCCCGGCGGCGTGTATATCGTGAACGAGGAGATGTGCCACGAAACTTACACCGCCCAGCGCCAGCACGCCTGCAACCTCGGCTGCATCATCGCCTACCAAATTGCCAAAGAAGCGGGTTGCCCCGCCTATATCGCCGACCCCGGCGTGGTGGACGAATTGGAAGACGAAGCCCGCGTGTGCGGTTCGCCCCTCATGCACCGCATCTGCATCTGGCACGCCCTCAACCAGAAGGCCATTGCCCGCCGCTATGCCCGCAGCATCGGGCGCAGGTATGAAGACCTCAACCTCATCGTGTGCCACCTCGGCGGCGGCATCTCCATCGCCGCCCACCGCAAGGGCCGCGCCATCGACGCCAACAACGCCCTCGACGGCGAAGGCCCCTTTTCGCCCGAGCGTGCCGGCACACTGCCCGCCGCCGACCTCGTACGCCTTTGTTTCAGTGGCACATACACTGAAGACCAGCTTCTCAGGCGCATCGCCGGCAGCGCGGGGCTTGCGGCACACCTCGGCACGACCGACATACTCGAAATCACCCGCCTCCTGCGCGAGGGCGATGCCAAGGCAAAGTTCCTCATCGATGCCATGATCTACCACACGGCCAAGTGCATCGCCTCCGAGGGCGCGGTGCTGCGCGGGCATGTCGATGCCATTCTCCTCACCGGCGGCATTGCCCATTCCGACTACATCACTTCCGGCATACGCAGCCGCGTGGACTACCTCGCGCCCGTGCACATCTTCCCCGGCGAAAACGAAATGGAAGCCCTCGCCCTCAACGCCCTCGCCGTGTTGCGTGGAGAGCGCGAGGCGCAGATATATAAATAAGTTAGCGGCTGCGCGCAAAATAGATACAAAACAAAAAAGTTCCGAAACCAGATGGTTTCGGAACAATTGAGGGTATGTCAAAATAAATATTGTTGCAGATGTATCCCCTGTAAGGGGAAAATAAATTAGC
>JBJEAH010000258.1:0-4413 GCA_051868815.1 Alloprevotella sp. | reverse complement strand
ACCCCACCAACCTCAGCGAGATGCACAAGCCGTTCCTCGAACACATCATCGACCTCGCCACCGCCGCCAATTCTCCCTGGAAGGCTTTGGCACAGAAGATCAAGAGCGGCGCACCGGGCTGGGCGGTAGCCGTTGAGAACAACATCTTTGGCGGCACCTCCACTTGGGAAAACAGCCGCATCAAGACGCTCGGCGCATGGTACTGCACGCACTTCTGGCGTTACTACAAATACACGCTCGACCGCGACCTGCTCAAGCGCGCCCTGCCCGTGATGTACGACGCCGCCCTCTACACTCAGGCACTCTGCACCACAGACAGCAAGGGTCTCTACGAAATCAAGAACGAATGGAGCCCCGAGCACGGCAACACCGACGTAACGGCGTTCGCGCAGCAAACGTCTTACGAACTCCTCGACGAGATCTTTAAGGCGCACGAAGAACTTGGCAGCGAGTCGCCCCTCACCGCCGCGCAAATCTCTGCCATTCAGAATTTGTACGACAAGTTCGACAAAGGCCTCTGGACCGAGACCTACGGCGGCAAGACCTGCATCTCGGAATGGAAGAACTACGCTCTTTCCGACCAGACGCACCGCCACCTCTCGCACCTCATGTGCCTCTATCCCTTCTCGCAGGTGAGCGCGTTCGACACCACGACCGACGGACAGAATCTCTTCAACGCCGCCTACAACGGGCAGATCGCCCGCAACGGCGACGTGACGGGTTGGTCGATGGGCTGGCAAACCAACACTTACGCCCGCTGCCTCGACGGCTACAACGCCCGCCGCAACCTTACGCTCGCCCTGCGCCACTCCGGCTCCTACGGCATTGAGATGGGCAACTACGGCGGCTGCTACTACAACCTCTTCGACGCGCACTCGCCCTTCCAGATCGACGGCAACTACGGTTGCACGAGCGGTATCGCCGAGATGCTCCTGCAGAGCTACGACGACATCATTACCGTCCTGCCCGCCCTGCCCGACGCATGGAAGGCCAGCGGTTCGATGAAGGGCTTGAAGGCTCAGGGCAACTACACCGTAGACCAGGAGTGGACGAACGGCGAAGCCACAAAGGTGGTCATCACCAACAACCTCGACCAAGACCGCGAGGTTAAGGTGCGCCTCAAGATTGGCGACGCGTTCACCGTCAAGACCTACAACATCACCGCCCTCGGCAGCATCGAAATCGACGGCAGCGGCGTGGTAAGCGGCATTGCCAGCCTCCCCGCTTCCGACAATCCCGCCCTCGACAGCATCTACACCCTTTCCGGCGTCCGCTTGAGCGGCAACGTGAACAGCCTCCCCAAAGGCGTTTACGTGGTGAACGGCAAAAAGGTGATTGTCAAGTAAAGACGAAATACAGATACAAAAATAGCGCAGGGCATCCTGCGCTATTTTTTTTGTTAATGGCAAAATCGTGTGATTGAGACGGGCAGAAAAAGAACGCCCCTACTCACTTCGATGAAAATATCTCCGTGAAATTTTTTCCTTTCACGGAGATATTTTTTGCTATCAAGCAGATATTTTTTACTATCTGCTAAGAAAAAGTTTGTTACAAACTTTGTAACGGCCGTTACAAACTTTCTAACATGCGTTACAAAGTTTGTAATACGTGTTACAAACTTTGTAACAAAAAATGTCTTATAGGATAGAAAAAACTTTCAGGCAGATAGGGAAAAATATCAGCAAGGAAGGAAAAAGTAGGGGCGTTTTGCAAAACGCCCGGTAAATGGGTGACTGCATTTGCCAGGCCATTCGGCGCACACGGCGGGCGTTTTGCAAAACGCCCCTACTCGCCCACACAGTAAAAGGGCAAGCAAAAAATTTCCTCCCCCCATAATACCCACGTTTAGGGATACCCCGCCGCGCCGCCGCACGCAAAATCACAAAAAAAAGGTATTTTCCGCTTGGCGGCAACGTAGTAATTTTGCACTCGAAATAAAATGCAAAGCACAATGACACTTTCAGACTTAAAGAATAAAGATGTGGCCTACGTGGAAAGCGTGGGCGTGGGAGGCGCGCTGCAGATGCGCCTCGAAGAGATGGGACTCGTGCGCGGCCAGGCCGTGAAAAGGCTGTATGCCGCGCCGCTCGGCACGCCCATCGTATTCAAAGTGATGGGACAGATGGTTTCGCTGCGCCGCAGCGAGGCGGCCCTCGTGAGCGTGTCGGCAGAGCCGGTGAGCGGCGAAGATGCCGCCGCGCCCGCCGCCCCTGCCGCGCCCCTGCCGCCTGCAGCAGAGCCCCACGCAGCGGGGTGCGCCGTGCAGTGCCCCTCGTGCGGCGGCACGCATCAGCATAACGACAGCGGCGAAGACGCGCTCACCATCGCCCTCGTGGGCAACCCCAACTGCGGCAAGACGGCCTTCTTCAACGCCGCCTGCGGCGGGCACGAGCGCACGGGCAACTATGCCGGCGTGACCGTGACAAGCGTGGAGGGACACACCGAACTCGAAGGCCGCAAACTGCGCATCATCGACCTCCCCGGCACCTATTCGCTCCACTCTTTCAGCCCCGACGAGGCATACGTGATGCACGAGTTGGCGAAAGGCAAGGTGGACGCGGTGCTCAACATCATCGACGTGAACAACCTCGAGCGCAACCTGCTGCTCACCACGCAGCTGCGCTCGATGGGCAAGCCCGTGGTGTGCGTGCTCAACATGTACGACGAATTCTCGCAGAGCGGCAGCCGCCTCGACCTGCCCAAGTTGCGCGAAAGGCTCGGGCTGCCCTGTGTGACCACCATAGCCCGCACGGGCGAGGGCATCGCCGACGCGCTCCGCGCAGCCATCGAACGCGCCGACTGCACTGACAACTCCGCCGCGCCCGCCGCCGAAGCCGCCGACGCAGACATCAAGAGCCTCAACGCCCGCCGCTACCGCAGCATACGGCAGATTGTGGCGGACATCTATCAGCGCAACGAGGGAAAGACCGACCGCGTGACGCGCCTGCTCGACCGTCTCACGGCGCACGGGCTGCACGCCTATCTCGTGTATGCCGCGCTGATGTTTTGCTCCTTCTGGCTCACCTTCGAACTGGGGCAATATCCCATGGACTGGATTGACAGCGGCGTGGGTCTGCTGACCGAGTGGGTGGAAAGCACGCTGCCCGACGGCTTCCTGCGCGACCTGCTGGTAAACGGCGTGCTGGGCGGCGTGGGGAGCGTCATCGTGTTCCTGCCCAATATCCTCATCCTCTACCTCTGCATCTCGCTGCTCGAGGACTCGGGCTACCTGGCCCGTGCCGCCATGCTGGCCGACCCCTTGCTCAGCCGCGCGGGGCTGCACGGCAAGTCGTTCATCCCGATGCTCATGGGCTTCGGCTGCAACGTGCCGGCCGTGATGGCCACGCGCACCATCGAGAACCGCAAGGCGCGGCTGCTCACGATGCTCGTGCTGCCCTTCATGTCGTGCTCGGCAAGGCTGCCGGTCTACGTGATACTCTGCGGCGCGTTTTTCCCGGATAATGCGGTCTACGTGATGTGTCTGCTCTACGCCCTCGGCATCATCATCGCCTTTGTCGCTGCCATTTTGCTCAACCGCTGCTATCGCCGGGGCGCGGACAGCTCGTTCGTGATGGAAATCCCGCCCTACCGTGCGCCACAAGCCCAGAGCGTGCTGCGCCACACGTGGGAAAAGGGACGGCAATACCTGCGCAAGATGGGCGGCATCATTCTCGCCGCGAGCCTCGTGATTTGGCTGCTGGGCTACTTCCCGCGCGGCGGGGAGGACCTCACGGAGGCGCAGCAGCAGGAGCAGTCTTATCTGGGCCATATCGGGCATGCCATGGAGCCTGTGTTTAGTCCGCTGGGCTTCGACTGGCGCATGGACATCGGCGTGCTGGCCGGTGCAGGGGCAAAGGAACTGATGGTAAGCACGCTCGGCGTGCTGTACGAATGTCCCGAGGACGACGCGGAAGCCGAAACGGCTGCCGACGCCTCGCAAACGCGCCTCGCCGCCGCGCTCAAAACAACGACCACGCCTGCCGCCGCCCTGGCCTACATGGTCTTTGCCCTGCTCTACTTCCCCTGCATGGCGACCATCGCCGCCGTGCGCGGCGAGAGCGGCCGCTGGCGCTATGCGCTCTTTGTAGCGGCATATACCACGGTGATTGCCTATCTCGCGGCGTGGGGGACGTATGTAATTTTTGGGTAAAAACGATTACCTTTGGACAAGCAATAGTATAAAAGGATTATCAGAGGACAAACTGCCTGGAAGGCAGTACGGAGCGTAAGCGACGATAACCGGGGACGAAGTCCTCGGGGAGCAGGCAACAATAAGTTCTGCCTGGAAGGCAGTACGCCTGCGGCAATGCCACCTGTCCTATAGCGTAGTGCCTTCCAGGCACATCGTGCGGGTTACGCCTATCCGAGGACTTCGTCCCCGGTTACCGTCGCTGCGCTCCGTAGTGCCTTCCA
>JBJEAH010000257.1:0-22275 GCA_051868815.1 Alloprevotella sp. | reverse complement strand
GGCAAGCCTTGCGCGGCAATCTGCTGCGCGGTCAGTCCCGTACCCGTGTGCCGTTCGCAAACGCGGGCTTCGCGTTCCATACCTTCGCCGCGCAGCAGCTGTGCGCCCAGACGGCCGTGCAGCAGATAGGGCTGCGTGCCGTGGCAGTGGATACCCGGCGCGTCGGTGAGGAACACGCCGATGTCGTGGAGCAGGGCGGCGCGTTCCAGAAACGCCGTGTCGAGTTGCAGTTCGGGGTGCTTGCGGGCAATCGCCAAAGCGCGGTCGGCCACCTGACGGCTGTGGCGGAGCAAGAGGCGGCGCAAGGCATTGTCCTCAGGATAATATTTATAGATAACGTCGAGGGTTTGCATTTTCATAATGTCGGCTGCGCTTGGCATTTATTGCGAAAGATTTTCAAGCAGATTTGACAGGTTGGCCGTGAAGAGGCGCACCGAAATGGCCAGGAGAATGATGCCGAAAAACTTGCGCAGCAGGTAAATGGCGGCTTTGCTGATGACTTTCTCCACGCGGTCGGTGGCTTTAAGCACGACAAAGACAAACGCCATATTCAGCAACAGGCCGATAATGATGTTCACCTGCGCATATTCCGCCCGCAGCGACAGCAGCGTGGTAAACGAGCCTGCGCCTGCGAGCAGCGGGAACACCACGGGCACGAGCGTGGCCTCCTTGATAGGGCCTTGGTTCTTGAAGATTTCCACGTCGAGAATCATCTCCAGCGACATCAGGAAGATAATCAGCGATCCTGCCACGGCGAACGACTCGATGTCTACGTTGAACAGCCGCAGCATCACGTCGCCGGCGAAGAAGAATACCAGCATCAGCGCGAGTGAAATCAGCGTGGCCTTCCTGGCATTCACGGGCCGCCCCTGCTGTTTCAGACTCAGGAATATCGGCGTGGAGCCGAGTACGTCGATAACGGCAAAGAGCACGATGAACGCGCTCAAAATCTGCTGAACGTCCAGACGGGACAAGAGGTAAGCAAAGTCCATATATATTATTGTCTATATAAGTTGATAGAAAGAGTTTGTTATTGGGCGTTTCTAAGTTCTTCGAGAAGTTCTTCTTGAATGTACCCGTCGCTCATCAGTTGCAAACCACTTTTCGGATTTGACAACTGCTGATAGACCTTCGTTGAATAGAACAGGTCGAGTGCCCGCTCTGCATCAATGTGCAAAGCGTCCGCCAGTTGCATAATGATTCTACTTTGTTTGCGCCAAAGAACAGTATCTCTCATAGTCAATCCTCCGCGTTAAGTGTTTCAGACGATAGAGTCATGCTTCTGCCTCCCAATTTAAGAGCGTTTCGCTAATATCATCAGCCACCCAGTCAAGGCTTTGGGTATGCAGGTCATCGTATCTCTTTATCAGGCGGCGGTGTATCAATCCTTGCTTTTGCAACCTGTCGTGCATCTCTTTGCCAGAAATGCCAAGTTTGCGCGCACCGCTTTCTATCGCCATGACAGCGAAGTGAATGCGCCGATAGGTATCATTGTCCGTGTGGTTCATATCAAGTTATTATTTCCTATTCAAAATATCCACCATCTCCCGTGCCGCGTGCTGCGGTGCGCCCGGTTCGCCGAGCAGGCGGCGCATCTCGGCGTAGCCTTTCAGTTGCGCGTTGCGTGCCTCGCCGCCGGGCAGAATGCTGCGCAGGGCGGGCGTGAGGCGGGTGGTGTTCATGTCGGAAGCAACCAGCTCGGGCACCACTTCACGGCCGCACACGAGGTTTACTAAAGAGATATACGGCACTTTGAGGAAGAGGCGGCGGGCAAGGCGGATAACGGGACCGAGCGGAATGTAGTAGCACACGATTTGCGGTACGCCGAACAAGGCCGTTTCCAGCGTTGCCGTGCCGCTCGTCACGAGGGCGGCCGTGGCGCGGTGCAGCAGTTCGTAAGTGCCGCCGCGTATCAGGCGGAACCTGTCCGCGCTATGGAAGCCGCGCCGCTCTGCCTTTTGCATGGCCTCGCGATACAGCCTGTCGGGGATTGCCGGGGCGCAGGCCACGCAAAACTCCCATGCCGCGCCGTCCTGCCCCGCCGCTTCGGCCGAGAGCAGCATCGTGGGCAGATTGTCGAGAATTTCCTGCCGCCGCGAACCCGGCAGCAGTGCCACGGTGCGCCCGTCGGGCTGCGGCTGTCCGTGCTCGGAACAAAAGGTGGTCACCTCATCGACCGTGGGATTGCCCACGTAGGAAATGGGATAATGGTGCTTCTTTTCAAAGAAATCTATCTCGAAAGGCAGAATGGAGAACAGGCGGTCTACGTTGCGCCTGATGTCCTTGATGCGCCGCTCTTTCCAAGCCCATATCTTCGGGGAAATATAGTAGAACACGGGGCAGAGGGCGCGGTCGTGCACGAAGCGCGCCATCTTCAAGTTGAAGCCGGGATAGTCCACGAGTATCAGCGCGTCGGGCTGCCATTCGGCAATTTGACGCTTGCAGTCTGCCATGCCCTGCAAAATGGTGCGCAGGTGCAGCAGCACGGGAATGAAACCCATGTAGGCAAGGTCCTTGTAGTGGCGCAGCAGCGTGCCGCCCACGGCTGCCATGCAGTCGCCGCCGTAAAAGGCAAAGTCTGCTTCGGGGTCGGCTGCCTTTAATGCTTTCATCAGTTCCGAGGCGTGGAGGTCGCCGCTCGCTTCGCCGGCAATCAGGAAATAGCGCATTTTGTTCGTTTTGCTTGTTGGTTGAGGCGTTGCAATATGCCTGTTTTCTTTTACAGAAAGATAGATTTCAGATTTTCTTTCAGCTTATAATCAGTCACGTCCAGCTGCGTAGGCGTGATGGCGATATAGCCGTGCGCCAGGGCGTAGCGGTCTGTGTCGTCGGCTTCGGGTTCCAGTTCGCGGCAGTCGCCCACCAGCCAAAAGTACGTGCCGCCCCAAGGGTGCTCGCGGCGTGCCAGTTCGTGCTCCCAGCGGCTATGCGCCATGCGGCAAAGGCGAATGCCCTTGAACGAGGCGGCTTTGGGGAAGTTCACGTTGAGGCAGGTAAATGGGGGCAGTTTGGCGGCGAGCGTTTTCAGCGCGATGTCTGCCAAGTAGGGCTGGACGGGCGTGAAGTCGGCGTTTGCACTGTGGTCGCAGAGCGAGAACGCCACGGACGGAATGCCTTGCAGCGCACCCTCCGTCACTACGCCCATTGTGCCGGAATAGTGCGTGTTGACCGAAGAATTGTCGCCGTGGTTGATGCCGCCCGCCACGAGGTCGGGGCGTCGGTCGGCAAACTCGTTGAGTGCCACCTTCACGCAGTCGACCGGCGTGCCCGAGCAGGCGCAGAGCGTCAGCCCCGGTTCTTGGTGCACGATGCGGTAGCGCAGCGGCGTGGCAGCCGAAATGCTGCACCCCGCGCCAGAGCGTCCGTCCTCGGGAGCCATTACGAGCAAGTCTGCCACGGGGCGGAGCGCCTCGATGAGGCATTGCAGGCCTTTGGCTTCGTAGCCGTCGTCGTTTGAAAGGAGAAAAAGAGGGCGTTGATGGGTCATTATATATATATGTATGGTAAAATTACTGCTTTTCGTATGCAAATTTATAATTGTTTCTTGGTTGCTTAAAGAGAAATGCCGCTAAAAAACTTGTTTGCTTATAAGAAAATGCGTAATTTTGCACCCGCGTTGCCGTAAGGCCGCTGTCGGGATGAGTGTTCCCCGTTATGCACTACGGCGCGACAGACAATTTCTAAAAGCTTTATTCAAAAATGGCTGATTTAATCAAAATTGCTGAGCAAGCATTTGCCACAGGTAAGTCTTTCCCCTCTTTCAAGGCCGGTGACACGATTACCGTAGCTTACAAAATCATCGAGGGCAACAAAGAGCGTATTCAGTTGTATCGTGGCGTTGTAATCAAAATCTGTGGTCACGGCGACAAGAAGCGCTTCACCGTTCGCAAGATGTCGGGCACCGTTGGTGTTGAACGTATCTTCCCCATCGATTCTCCGAACATCGACAACATCGAAGTGAACAAGATCGGTAAGGTGCGCCGCGCTAAGCTCTACTACCTGCGCAAGCTCACAGGTAAGAAGGCACGCATCAAAGAAAAGCGTACTAATGTGCAGAAAGCCGATTAATGTGGCTAAGCTAAACGCCTATCAAAGAACAAACGCGGAGGTCTTTCCCACTCGGGAAGTGCCTCCGTTTTGTTTTTTCTAAAAAAGAAAAACGATGACCGTAATTTATCCTTCGCCCATCTTCGGCCCCGTGCATAGCCGGCGGCTCGGCGTGTCGCTCGGCGTGAACCTCATGCCGGCCGACGGCAAGATTTGTACGTTCGACTGCATCTACTGCGAGTGCGGCTTAAACGCCGAGCGTCCCGTCCGCCTGCCGCGCCCCACGCGCGAGGAGGTGCGCACCGCCTTGCAGCACAAACTTGAAGAAATGCAGGCGGCCGGCACTGCGCCCGATGTCATCACCTTTGCCGGCAACGGCGAACCGACGGCGCACCCGCAGTTCCCCGAAATCATCGCCGACACGCTCGCGCTGCGCAACCGTTTCTTCCCCAACGCCAAGGTGAGCGTGCTGAGCAATGCCACGCGCACGCCGAACGAGGCGGTGCATCGCGCTTTGCTGGCGGTGGACAACAATATTCAGAAACTCGACACCGTGTGCCCCGACTACATTCGGCGCATCAACCGTCCGCAGGGACACTACGACGTGGCTGAAATCATCAAGGCCCTTGCTGCTTTCGGCGGGCACGTAATTGTGCAGACGATGTTCATGCAGGGCAAAGATGCCGACGGCGCGGACGTTGATAATTGCGGCGACGAATATGTGCTGCCTTGGCTGGAGGCGGTGAAGCAAATCGCGCCTTCGGAGGTGATGATTTATACCATTGCCCGCGAAACGCCGGTGCAAAGCCTGCGCAAGGCTGCGCCCGAGCGGCTCGACCGCATTGCGCGGCTGCTCGAAGCGGAAGGCTTGAACGTTTCTGTTTCTTATTGATAGAGGCTATTATGCGCGTTGGTTGAATTAGCAAACAACCACGCCGCACAGAAAGACAACTGCAAGTTGTCAAAAAGTTGTCCCAGTTGTCGTCATAATAAAAACGGCAACGCAGAAATAAACGTTGTCAATAGTTGTTCTGGTTGCCGTAAAAATAAAACGACAACATAGACAACAAAATACAACTCCGAGTTAGCGCATTCATGCGCTTAATATGACGACAACAGGGACAACGGGGGCGTATTTTATACGCCCCGCCCGCCGTGCTAGATGATTTGTCAACCATGTTATAAAGTTCCTTCCCATGCACCTTCTTCCTCTTTCCCATTCTTCCCGCTACCTTGTGGCGGTGAGCGGCGGCGCGGATTCCGTGGCGTTGCTGCTCTGTATGCTGCGCGAGGGTTACGAGATTGAGGCGGCGCACTGCAATTTCCAGTTGCGCGGCGAGGAAAGCGAGCGCGATGAGCGGTTCGTGAGAGAACTTTGCGAGCGGCGCGGCTTGCGCTTGCACACGGTGCGCTTCGATACGCGGGCGGCAGCAGCCGAGCGACACGAAAGCATAGAAATGGCGGCGCGGCGGCTGCGCTACGAATGGTTCGACACGCTGCGGCGCGAGCGCAAACTCGACTATGTCGCCGTGGCGCACCACCGCGACGACAACATTGAAACCTTCCTGCTCAACCTCCTGCGCGGCGCGGGCATTCACGGCCTGACGGGTATGCGCAGCGAGCGCGGCGGCGTGGTGCGCCCCTTGCTCGAAACCACCCGCGCGGAGATTTTGCAGTTTCTCGAGGGCGAGGGGCAGCCTTTCGTCAGCGACAGCACAAATGCCGACACACAATATCGCCGCAACAAAATCCGCCACGAACTTCTGCCCTTGCTCCGCACGCTCAATCCCTCTGCCGATGCCACGCTTGCCGACACCGTTCGCCGCCTTGCCGATGCCGAACGTTTGTTCGACTATGCGGTGTCTGTGCTTTCCGACCAAGTGACGAGCCGCTGCGGAGATGTCTTGAAAATCGACCTTGCCGCGCTCCAGCGCACCCCTGCGCCCCGGCTCTTGCTTTTTGAATTGCTTTCGCCCTATGGATTCAACGGCACAGAGGTCGATGAAATCCTTTCTGCCCGCGCGGGCGGCTGCTGGCAGAATGCCGCGCACCTTGCCACGCGCACCGGCACGGCTGTGGAGGTTGCGCCCATACCGCAGCCCGTTCCTGAAACCGCCTTGCCATTCGAGGGCAGCCTCTCTCTGCCCGGCGGCCGCGTGCTGACCGCCAGGCGGTTGCCGCGCGAGCGGCTCGGCGACATTCCGCGCGAGCCGAATGTCGCGGTGCTTGATGCCGATGCGGCAGATACATATATATATATAAGGAGTGTGCGGACGGGCGACCGTTTCTCGCCTTTCGGAATGCGCGGCACGCAGCTCGTGAGCGACTATCTCACAAACCGCCGCCGCTCGCGCATCGACAAACTCCGCGCACTTGCCGTGTGCGATGCGCGGGGCATCCTGTGGCTTGCCGGCGAGCGTCCCGACAACCGCGCTGCCGTGAAACCCGAAACCAAAAACATTGTGAAACTTGTGCTTTCCTACGTAGAAAAGCCATAAAAAACAGCCCGAAATCTTGCTGAAACAAGATTATAAATATAATTTTGCAGCAAGAATCACGGACATCGCGTCCCCCTAAAAACAAACAATCTAAAAACTTACTCAAAATGAAAAAGAAATTCATCTGCACCGTTTGCGGTTACATCTACGAAGGTTCCGAGGCTCCCGAAAAATGCCCCATGTGCGGCGTTCCCGCTTCTAAGTTCAAGGAACTCAGCGAAGAGGGTTCGCTCTCTTTCGTTGCAGAGCACGAAATCGGCGTTGCCAAGGGTTGCGACGAGCAAATGATTAAGGACCTCAACAATCACTTCATGGGCGAATGCACCGAAGTGGGCATGTACCTCGCAATGAGCCGCCAGGCAGACCGCGAAGGCTATCCCGAAGTGGCCGAGGCTTTCAAGCGTTACGCTTGGGAAGAGGCAGAACACGCTTCTAAGTTTGCAGAACTTCTCGGCGACTGCGTTTGGGACACCAAGACCAACCTCGAAAAGCGCATGAATGCTGAAGCAGGTGCTTGCGAAGACAAGACCCGCATTGCCAAGCGTGCCAAGGAACTCAACCTCGACGCTATCCACGACACGGTTCACGAAATGGCCCGCGACGAAGCCCGTCACGGCCGTGGCTTCGAAGGTCTCTACAACCGTTATTTCAAGAAGTAATTCAGTTTTAGTTCTAACGCAACAAAAAAGCGTGCTGCCCGGCATCGGGTGGCACGCTTTTTTGTTTTTCGACGCATTGTTCCTAATGGGAAGAACTTGAACTTTTCTCTCACTCCACCCTCACGGCTTCCGTGATGTTTTCAATAGACATGAGGGCGTTGCAAACCTGCTGGACATCGGCGGTGTCAAAGACCGACATGTAGAGTTTGCCCTCGAAGATGCCGTCGGTCGTGGAGAGCGTGATGCTTTTCACTTGGAACTGCGTGAGTTTGTGCAGCACGTCGGCAATGGCATAGAGCACGCCCTGCGAGTCCATGCCGCGCAGGAAAATGGCAACGTCGAAGAGCAACTGCTTGTGCGTGTCCCAACGGCAGGCCACGATGTCGTTGCCGTAGCGTGTCTTGAGTTTCACGGCATCGGCACACTTGCGCTTATGGATCACGAACACATGCTCCGGCGAGAGGTAGCCGATGACATCGTCGCCCGGTATGGGGCGGCAGCAGTCGGCGAAGCGGCAGAGCGGGAGGTTGTCGTCGTTGATCACGAGCACCTGTTTGCGGTTGATGCCGTTGAAGAAACTCTCGGCATCGGTGGGAAAAAGGTCGGCAGCGGGCGCGTCGGCCTTTTTGTGGTCTTTACCCATGAAGGGGATATAGCGCCGCCAGCCCTTTTTCTCCTTTTTCTTCTTGCCTTTCAGCAGGTCGAGGTCGTCCTCGCCGAGTTTGAGCTTGCGCTCTCCGATGGCAAGGAAAAGGGCATCGCGCGAGCGGAAATGATGAAAGAGGGCGAGGCGCTCGTAAATGGCCGTGGTGGGTTCGAACGCCGCCTGCGTGAGGAACAGGCGCACCACTTCTTCGCCCATCTTCTGCAACTCGCGGCGTTCGCGGCGCAGGGCGGCCTGTATCTTGCCGCGCGCCTTGGCCGTGGTGGCGAAGTTGAGCCATTCGTCCTTGACGTGCTGCTTGTTGGACGTAAGGATTTCCACTTGGTCGCCGCTCTTGAGCTTGTAACTGAGCGGCACGAGCTTGTGGTTCACCTTAGCGCCGAGGCAATGCGAGCCGAGGAAGGTGTGGACGGAGAAGGCAAAGTCTACCACCGTTGCGCCCGCCGGCATCTTGCGCAGCTCGCCTTTGGGCGTGAAGACCATAATCTCGTTGGTAAAGAGGTTGAGCTTGATGGTGTCGAGGAGGTCGAGCGTGTCGGGCTGCGGGTCGTCTAGGATTTCCTTGATAGAGTCGAGCCACTTGTTCAGCTCGTTCTCGTCGTAAGCGGCATTTTTGTCCTTATATTTCCAGTGCGCGGCAAAACCCTGCTCGGCAATGTCGTCCATGCGGTCGGAGCGAATTTGCACCTCGATCCACTGCCCGTCCTTGCTCATAAACGTGTTGTGGAGCGCCTGATAGCCGTTGGCCTTTGGGTTGGATACCCAGTCGCGGAAGCGCGTGGGGTGGGGCTTGTAGATGTCGGTCAGCGCAGAATAGATATTAAAACATTCGCCGCGCTCCATGGTGCGGTCTTTGGGCGTGAAGATGATGCGGATAGCCAGCAGGTCGAAGATTTCATCGAAGGGCACGTGCTTGTTTTGCATCTTCATCCATATAGAATAGGGGCTTTTGATGCGTTCCTTTATCGTGTAGTGTGTGCCCATCTTGTCGAGCGCGGCACAAATGGGTGGGGTGAACTTGGCAATGATGTCGTCGAGCTTCACCTTGGAACTGGCGAGTTTGTGCTTAATATCTACGTATTCCTCCGGGTGCTCGTATTTGAAACTGAGGTTTTCGAGTTCCGTCTTAATCTTGTTCAACCCGAGGCGGTCGGCGATGGGTGCGAAGATATAGAGCGTTTCGCCCGCGATTTTGTACTGCTTGCTCGGCAGCATGCTCGAGAGGGTGCGCATGTTGTGCAGGCGGTCGGAAATCTTGATGAGAATCACCCGTATGTCGTCGCTCATCGTGAGCAGGAGTTTCTTGAACGTCTCGGCTTGCAGCGAGGCGCGGTCGCCGAAGATGCCGCCGGAGATTTTCGTGACGCCCTCCACGATGTTGGCGATTTTAGGGCCGAAGAGGTTGCTGAGGTCTTCGTTGGTATAGTCAGTATCTTCCTCCACGTCGTGCAGCAGGGCGGCGCAGATAGAGGTAGACCCGAGCCCGATTTCGCCGCAGGCTATTTGCGCCACGGCAATAGGGTGCAGGATATACGGTTCGCCGGAGCGGCGGCGCACGCCTTTGTGCGCCTGCTTGGCAAAGTTGAAGGCCTTGGTGATGAGTTCCACCTTGCGGCGGTGGTTGGTAGCGAGGTACGTGTCGAGCAAATGCTGGAAAGCCGCCTGTATCATTTGCTCGTCTAATTCTTCCTGTGAGGAAAGGACCATTTTGTTTGTAGTGTCTTCCATAACTTTGTCCTCCTGCGGTGATGCGTTGCGGGGCGGGTGTTCTGCAGAACGCCCCTACTTTCGTCCTATATATATTATATAATGTCCGCCAATTACTTCACCCTGATTTTCTGTCCGGGGCGCAAGTTGTTGCCTCTGATGCCGTTGAGCTGGCGAAGTTTTGCCACGGTGGTGTGGTTGCGGCGGGCGATGTGGCTGAGCGTGTCGCCGCTGCGCACGGTGACCGACTTGCCGCGCCCCTTAGCCTTCGTGCGGCTCGCCGTGGGGCGTGCGGGCTGCACCGTTTCGGGCACGATGACCGTGTTGCGGCGCGTGAGCAATTCGTCGGCGCGATAGTTGTACACGCTGTCTTTCAAGTCAATAAACGTGTGCAGATTCTCCTGCGGCAGGCAGAGCGTGGCGTGCGTGCGGCCGCCGGGAATAACGTCGGTGCGGTATTGCGGATTGAGCGCCTTGATGACCTCGCGCTCCACGTTGCACAGCTCTGCCACCTGGTCGATGTGCAGGTCGCGCGTCACGAGCACCGTGTCCGTGGCAATGGGGTAAGAGGTCTTGTAGGGGCAGATGTTGTGCTCGCAATAATAGTTCATGATATAGTTCGCCGCGATGAATGCCGGCACATAGCCGCGCGTTTCTTGCGGCAGGTAGGGATAAATTGTCCAATAGTCCTTCGCCCCGTTGGCGCGGTGGATGGCTTTCGTCACGTTGCCCGGCCCGCAGTTGTAGGCGGCGATGACAAGGCTCCAGTCGTTGAAAATCTTATAGAGGTCGCTCAGATATTTCGCGGCGGCGTGCGTGGCTTTGTAGGGGTCGCGGCGCTCGTCGACGAGGCTGTTTACCGTCAGCCCGTAACGCTTTGCGGTGGGCAGCATGAACTGCCACAGGCCCACGGCACCGGCGCGGGAGACCGCCGTGGGGTTGAGCGCCGACTCAATGACGGGCAGGTATTTCAGTTCGAGCGGCAGGCCGTAGAGGTCGAGGGCTTCCTCGAAAATGGGGATATACATATTGCCTGCTCCGAGCATCACCGACACCGAACTGCGCAGGCGGCCGCTGTAGCGGTCGATGAACTGCTGCACAATATTATTATAGGGCATCTCCATCACTACGGGCAGGCGGCGCAGGCGTTCCTGATACACCTCGGGGGCATACTCGGGGTTGATGTTCGGGTCTTTGCACGTAGTGTCGGGATAGAGATATTTCTTCAGTTTCCACTGGCTAAGCAGCGAGTCCGTATTGATTGACATGCCCTCGGGCAGTTCAATCACCTCGTCCGCGCCCGAACGGTCGTCGTGTACGGTGATTTGCGTCTGCGGCTCTTGCGCGTAGGCGGCATTCAGACTTAAAAATAAAGATACAAGAAGATATTTTATGTTTTTCATAAGCAAAATTGTGTTTCTTCAAAAATGAAAACTGCACCCCACTCCGTACGCGCCGTTCTTCTTCGTGCCCGGCGTTTCGATGACGGCAGGTTCGATGCGCAGGCTGAGGTCGGGCGTGATGTCGAACACGCTCAACTGCGCGTCCACATAGGCATCGATAACCGAAAGCAGATAAACGCCGGCGAAGCAAAATATGCTTAGGTCGCGGTTGCGGCGGTAGAAATCTTTCTTGCGCTTGAAGATGCTTTTGAAATGCTCCTCGCGCCCCGTGATGTCGTAGCGCGGCGGCAGCATTTCCATATAGCTGCGCGTGTTGGGGTCGTCGTCCATGATGTCGAGGTATGCCTGCGAGTAGTCGCGATACATCTGCTGGTTCCAGAGCAGCGCGTAGGTACAGCCGAGGAAGCCGCCGTAGATGAACGGGAGTTTCCAGTATTTCCGGTTATAGATTTGCCCCGCGCCGGGCAGCACGAGCGAGAGCCACAGGGCACGCTTGGGGTCGGGCACGAACTGCCTCTGCTTCATGAATTTGTTGGTGCGCTTCATCGCCCTTGCCGCCGCCTTGGAAAGCGCGGCGGTGTCGGCCGGCGTTTGGCTCAGCGAGTCTATGGCCGTGAGGCGCAGCGTGTCGCGGGCTGCTGTGTCGGCTTTGGCCGCCAGCTTCTTGGCTTTACGCATTTCCCTTTGGGGCAAAGGCGCATGGCGCAGCGAGTCGGGCGGCAGAACGAGCGAGTCGCACCTTACCCCATATAACGCCGTACGGCCGAAACAATTTCCGGCCATAACGGTAAGCAGCAGCGCCAGCAAGATGCGCGTGCAAGAGGGGCAGATGATTTTCATGCTTAAATATGCGTCGGGCGCAGATTTTATACGCCCTACTTCATTTTATCGAACAGCGCGATAATTCTTTCGAGTTCTGCTTCCGAGGCGAAGGGAATCGTGATTTTGCCTTTGCCCTGCGGCGAGCAAGTCATCTGCACCTTGGTGCGGAAGAAACCCGAGAGCGTGGCACGCAGTTCGTCGTATTCCTCGGGCAGGCGTTTCGCCTTGCGGTCTTTCAGCGTGTGCCGTCCGCTTTTCACGGTCTCGCCGCTGTTGATGCTTTTCACCATTTCCTCCACCTGCCGCACAGAATAGCCCTTCTCCTTAATCTCGTTGAAGAGTTTCACTTGCAGTTCGGGGCGGCCCAGCGAAAGCAGGGCGCGGGCGTGGCCTTGGTCCACGTCCTTGTTGCGCAGTGCCATTTGCACCTGTGCCGGCAACTTGAGCAGGCGCAGATAGTTGGCAATCGTGGCGCGGTTCTTGCCCACCTTCTCCGAAAGCTGGTCCTGCGTGAGGCTGTATTGCTCGATGAGGTTCTGATAGGCGAGGGCAATTTCGATGGCGTTGAGGTCTTCGCGCTGAATGTTCTCGATGAGCGCCATCTGCATCATCGTTTCGTCGCTCGCCGTGCGGATATAGGCCGGCACGGTGCGCAGGCCCGCCATTTGCGAGGCGCGCCAGCGGCGTTCGCCGGCGATGATTTCGTAAGCGTCGTCGGAGTGCTTGCGCAGCGTTATGGGCTGAATGATGCCGATTTGCCTGATGGAGTCGGCAAGTTCTTGCAACGCAGCCTCGTCGAACTCTCGGCGGGGCTGGTTAGGGTTGGGCTTTATTTGGTCCACGGGCACTTCGTTGATGCTCGAAGAGCCGTTTGCGTGTATTTCTTCGTCGGTCGAGATAATGGCATCAAGCCCTCGGCCGAGCGCGGGGAATTTCTTGTGGGGAGGCATAGGTATGGGTCGTTTATATGTTTACTCTTCTACCCGTCTGCTCAAAATCTCTTTTGCCAGAGCGAGGTAGTTCTTTGCGCCGGTCGAAACGGCATCGTAGAGAATGGCGGGCAGCCCGTGGCTCGGTGCTTCCGAGAGTTTCACGTTGCGCTGTATGACGGTGCGGAACACGAGTTCCTGGAAGTGCCGCTTCATCTCGTCGTAGATCTGGTTGGCCAGTTTGAGACGGCTGTCGTACATCGTGAGCAGGAAGCCTTCGATTTCGAGCCCGGGGTTGAGTTTCCGCTTCACGAGTTTAATCGTGTTGAGCAGTTTGCTGATACCCTCAAGAGCGAAATATTCGCATTGCACGGGAATGATTACGGAGTCGGCGGCCGTGAGCGCGTTCACCGTGATGGTGCCGAGCGAGGGGGAGCAGTCGATGAGGATGTAGTCGTACTCCTTCCGCAGCGGGTCGAGCATGTTTTTCATCACGTGCTCGCGGTCGCCGAGATTGTACATCTCCACTTCCGCTCCCACGAGGTTGATGCTCGAGGGCACCACGTCGAGGCGTTCGATGTCGGTGCTGTAAATCGCCTCACGGATATTGCGGCCGCTCACCATGCAGTCGTACACCGAGCAGTCCACCTTGCTCAGGTCTACGCCGAGCCCTGAGGAGGCATTAGCCTGCGAGTCGGCATCGATGAGTAGCACGTTCTTTTCTAAGGTTGCCAATGATGCGGCGAGATTGATGGCCGTTGTGGTTTTCCCCACGCCGCCTTTTTGGTTGGCCAAAGCAATGATTTTGCTCATATGTTGAATATAAGTAAGTGTCGAGATTTAAGGCGGGCGTATTGGCTCTTGCAAGGCATAAACCGCGCACCGCCGCCTATATCTTTGCAAAGATAAGCATTTTTCTTATAAGGAAAGTGCAAATTGCCTATTTTTCGCAAAGCGGGCGCGGTGCGCGGGGTCTATATATATGTTATTAGGAAGATTGTGCCACAAAGATATTTCCATGCCGTCCATAAACGTGGCTCGGGGCATGGGCCTGCCGCTGACGTATTCGTATCTCTGCGCAAGAATGTTGTCGCCCTTTATCCTGAGGCGCACACTCCGGCTGGCAGCGAAGCCGTGATACCGATTGCGCTCCGCGCTTTGCCAGCCCGTGGCACTTTTAGGCGCGTTTTGCGGAACGCAGTAAATGGTTTATCTTTGCCTTAGCGAAAAGAGGAAGAGCGCAGGCTTTTCCTCTTTTCGCGTTTTGAGGGCAAACTATCCTATATGAGGGCAAAAACTATCCTATATGACCGTAAAAATTATAAGCAAGATAGTGAAAATTATCTCCTTGATAGTTTTTGCGAAGCCCTTGATAATTGCTCCGAAGTGCTTTTCTATAAAAATTTCCTTAAAGAGCGTTTTGATTTTGTAAAGGCAAATTTTTCGTTTCTTAATTATCCCTAAACTTTCGCGCGGGGTCGTCTTAACGATTGCAAACGCGCAGTCGCCGCTCTGCGCAGGGCGCAGCGCGGCATTAACAAGTTTTGCGTCTTTATTGTAATTTCCCATAGTCTTCGTCGCTCACGGCTTCGAGCCATTCGTTGCCCGGAGCGTCGGCCGTCTTCACGTGGGTGGCGATGTGCTGAAACCAAGAGTCGCGCTGCGCTCCGTGCCAATGCTTCACGCCCTCGGGAATGTCGATTACGTCGCCGGGGCGGAGGGCAATGGAATTTATTTCAATTGCCGAGCCGCAGCTTATTTTATGCAAAGTAACTGCAAATCAGCGGGCAATTAATTACCCCGATTTAGGGGGGGGAAATTACCATTTTTTCGGTTTTTGCTATTGCGGGGCAGATGCGTCGGCAAATTTTTACGGCAGCAACGCCCCGCGAACCACGTTAAAGCATTTCTTTGCTCCGAGATAGTTTTTTTTCTAAAAGCAGGATAGTCTTCACTCCGTGCTAAGATTTTTTTCACAAAACTTCGTAACAGAAAATGTCTTATAGAAAGGGAAATACATCCCGGACATCGTAAAAAGCATCTTGCTTATCCTAAAAAAACAGCTTGGGGCAAATGCGCTTTATCTGCGCGAAATATCTCAAAAATCTTGTTTTTGTGCAAAATCGCCCTTTGAAAAATCTTGTTTTGGTGCAGAAACACACTCCAAAAAACCTTGTTTTGGTGCAGAAATTTGTATAATACAATAATAATCAGTAGATTTGCAAAACAAAAGAGAAGCTTGTCATGAAAAGAAAGATTTTTGAGGCACTTTTGCAATGGAAAAATAGCGAAAAAGGGCGTGTCGCCCTCTTGGTGGAAGGGGCGCGGCGCGTAGGCAAAAGCTATATTGTAGAGGCCTTTGCCAAAGAGGCTTATCGCTCGTATGTGATGATAGATCTCTCGTATATGCCGGCAGCCCTGAAAAGTGTGTTTGACGATTATTTGAACGATGTTCCGATGTTTCTGTCGCTCTTGCAGAATGTTACGGGCGTTAGACTTTATGAAAGAGAGTCGCTTATTGTATTCGATGAGGTGCAGGCATACCCCAAAGTGCGGCAGGCAATCAAGCATCTTGTTGCCGACGGGCGCTACGACTACATAGAGACAGGGTCGCTCGTGGGCATCATGGAAAATACGCAGGGCATACTCCTCCCGTCCGAGGAGCGCATCTTGCGTATGTGCCCTATGGATTTTGAAGAGTTCCTTTGGGCCATGGGCGACGAGATGACCATGCCGTTTATCCGTATGTGTTTCGAGGGGAAGAAACCTTTGGGACCGATGCACCGCAAGGCGATGGAACTATTCAGGCAATACATGATTGTAGGAGGTATGCCACAGGCTGTGGAAAGATATGCGCAGACCAAACTTTTCCAAGATGCTGATATCGCAAAACGAGACATACTCGCGCTTTACAGAAGAAGCGTGGGGCAATACGCCAAAGGCTATGCGGAAAAGGTGAAGGCCGTTTTCGACAATATTCCGGCCGAACTGCAACGCCACGAAAAGCGGTTTAGGCTTTCGAGTATCGAAAACGGAGCACGTTACCGCTCTTACGAGAGTTCTTTCCTGTGGCTGAAGGATGCGATGATAACGAATATGTGCTATGGAGTTACGGCACCTTCAGCCGGTATGAGGCTGACGAGCAACGAAACTACTTTTAAGTGCTACATGGCAGACACGGGGTTACTTATTTCACATGCTTTCGATGAAAAGGCTATTCAGGGCGAGGAACTTTATCAGAAACTGATGCTCGGCAAACTCGAAATAAATTCTGGCATGCTGGTGGAGAATGTCGTGGCGCAGATGTTGGTGGCAAGCGGGCATCGGCTTTATTTTTACAGCAATAATTCTCGGACTGATGCAGAAGAGCGCATGGAGATAGATTTTCTTGTAGAAAAACCGCAATTAACGAATGCCCACAATATTTGTCCCGTTGAAGTAAAATCCGGCAAGAATTATACAACCGTATCGCTGAACAAATTCTGCAGAAGGTTCGAGCGGCAGCTTTACACGCCCTATATCATTCATTATATGGATCTGAAAACAGAAGGCGGTATCGTGTATCTTCCGATTTATATGGTGCCATTGCTATGACGTGGCAAAAGGGCGCATAATCTTATAACTTACAGCCTCCCTCTTGCAATATGAGCTTATATTATAAGCAAGTCAATAATTTTGCGTAATTTTGCAGCCGATATTACTACCAATTTGCGAAAATTCCTGCTCATCATAGGCGCGGTGTTGGCGGTGCTTTACCTGTCCGCCAAGCCGGGAAGCTTTCAGCAGCCGACGGGGAATGCCCTGCCGGCGGATAGCGTTGTGCCTGCCAAGACGGTGCTCCGCGCCGCCCGCGACACGCTGAAAGAAACTGCGCGGCGCGACACGGTGATAGACATCAACTGGCCCGACATTGCCGCCCACGTGCGCACGGACAGCCTCGCAGCGGACAGCCTTTCCTCAGATAGCCTCATCGCCGACAGTATTGCAACCGACACGGCTAAGGCGCAGCCGCGCAAGCCGGGCATCGACTCGCCCGTGGAATATGCCGCGCAGGACTCAATCGTGTACGACGCGAACACGGGCCTCGCCACGCTCTACGGCAAAGCCAACGTGAAATATCAGGACATGACGCTCGATGCCGCCAAAATCACGATGTGCCTCGACAGCAACCTCGTGCATGCCGTGGGGCTGCGCGACACGGCGGGCGTGTATACCGAAAAAGCCGTGTACAGGCAGGGCAGCGACGAGTATGAGAGCGAAACGATGGCGTTCAACTTCAAGACGAAAAAGGGCTTTATCAGCAACGTGAACACCACGCAGGGCAACGGCTATCTGCAAAGCGCCGACTCGAAGCGCACCGACGACGGCACGCTCTATCTGCGCCATGCCAAATACACCACCTGCGACGCCAAGCACCCGCACTTCTACCTGAAACTCTCGCGCGGCAAGGTGCGCCCCGGCAAGGAAACGATTTTCGGTCCGGCATACCTCGTGGTGGAGGACGTGCCGCTGCCACTGGCCGTGCCCTATGGCTTCTTCCCCATCAACAAGAAGTATTCGAGCGGCTTCGTAATGCCCTCTTACGGCGATGAACTGTCGCGCGGCTTCTATCTGCGCGACGGCGGCTACTACTGGGCGGTGAACGACTATTTCGACCTTAAAGCCCTCGGCGAGATATACACCAAGGGCTCCTGGGGCGTGAGCCTCGAGTCGAACTACAACAAGCGCTACCGCTTCCGCGGCAACGTGTATTTCAGCTTCCTGCGCACGGTGGAGGGCGAGAAGAACATGCCCGACTACAACGTGACGAAGAGCATGAAGATACAGTGGACGCACACGAAAGATGCAAAGTCGAGCCCCAACACCTCCTTTTCGGCGCGCGTGAACTTCGCCTCGGAAAGCTATGAACGCAAGAACCTGGAGAGTATGTACAACCCGCTCTCGTATACACAGAGCACCCGCGCCAGTGCCGTGAGCTTCTCGAAAAACTTTCCCGACATCGGCCTCTCCATCTCCGCCTCGGGCAACCTGACGCAGAACGTGCGCGACTCGTCGATTGCCGTCACCCTGCCCGACCTCAGCATCTCACTCTCGCGCTTCTATCCCTTCCGCCGCAAGAGGCAGGTGGGCAAGGAGCGATGGTATGAGAAAATATCCGTGAGCTACACCGGACAGCTCTCCAACAGCATCACGACGAAGGAAAACCTGCTCTTCAAGTCGAACCTCATCAAGGACTGGCGCAACGGCATGACCCACCGCGTGCCCATCGACGCAACGTTCCAGCTGTTCAAGTATATCAACATCTCGCCCTCGATCTCTTTCCGCGACATCATGTACGCGCAGCGCATCAACCGCTCGTGGGACACGGAGAAGCAGCAGGAGTTGCGCGACACGACTTATGGCTTCTACAACCTCTATGACTGGAATCTAGGTGTCTCGGCCAACACCACGCTCTACGGTATGTACAAACCCGTGCTGCGCCTCTTCCACGGCAAGGTCATAGCCATTCGCCACGTGTTCAAGCCCAGCGTGAGCTTCAGCTACGCGCCCGACTTCACCGCCTCGCGCTACGGCTACACAAAGACCTACGACCGCATCGACCAAAACGGCACCGTGACCCCCGTGAAATACTCGCCTTACAGCAGCGGCATCTACGGCTATCCATCGGGCACGAAGCAGGGACTGGTGACAATGTCGGTGTCGAACAACCTGGAGATGAAGGTGAAAAGCGACCGCGACTCTACGGGCGAAAAGAAGATCAGCCTCATCGACGAACTCTCCGGCACGCTCTCCTACAACCTCGCCGCAAAGGAACGCCCGTGGAGCGACCTCTCCACGCGCCTGCGCCTCAAGCTCACGCAGAAATACACGTTCTCGCTCTCGGCATCGTTTGCCACTTACGCCTACAAGTTCAACGAGAACGGGCAGGTGGTGCAGAGCGACCGCACGGAGTGGAGCTACGGACGCTTCGGACGCTTTCAGGGAATGTCGCAAAGCCTGTCGTACACCTTCAATAACCAAACGTTTAAGAAACTGTTCGATTTCCTCACCGGCAAGAAGTCCGCAAATTCCACGAAGAAGGACGACAGCGACAAGGACGACAGCGACGAGGCGGGCGATGAAGACGCCAACGTTGACCCCGACCTGAAAAAGGCGCGGAGCGGCGGCGCAAAGAAAAAGGAAAAGGCAAAGACCGATGCCGACGGCTACATGGCGTTTAGCATGCCGTGGTCGGTCACCGTGTCGTACGGCATATCCATGTACGAAGACCGCTCCAAGGAAATCAACGTGCGCCGCATGCGCTACCCCTTCTCGTTCACGCAGACGCTCAACTTCTCCGGCTACCTGCGTATCTCCGACGGCTGGAACATCTCCTTCTCTTCGGGTTACGACTTCGTGCAGAAAAAGATTTCGATGACCACCGCCTCCCTTGCCCGCGACCTCCACTGCTTCGAGATGTCGGCCTCCGTGGTGCTGAAGCCCTACTCTTCGTTCAACTTCACCTTCCGCGCCCGCGCCTCCGAACTGGCAGACGCCCTGAAATGGGAAAAGCGCAGCGCATATAGTTCCAACATCGACTGGTACTAATGTGCCTAACCGTTTACTCATCTACTCGTTTACTAATTTACTCGCCAACTTGTTTACCAAATAATCCATGACCAACGTTATAAAATCAATATTTGCCGCCGCGCTTGGCGCGTTAGGGCTTTCAGCTTGCTCCGATGCAGAGCAGACATTCCACCAACTCGCCTTTGAGCAGCCCTCGAATTTAGTGAAAGAACTCTATGCCGACCAGCGCACCGACAGCGTTGTATTCGTAAGTTACGACCCTTGGACGGCGACCGCCTCGGAAGAATGGCTCGTGCTCTCGCCCACCTCCGGCAAGACGCAGGCAGGCGTGGGCGTGCGCAACATTGTGCACCTGAATTTCCGCACCAACGACACCGGGCTTTCGCGCACGGCAACCATCAACGTCGCCTCCTACTTTAACGGTTCTTGCCGCGTTGTCCAGTACCCATATATTAATATTATATATCCCTACGCCCGTCAGCAGGCCGACGGCACGTACGTGTTTGAGCACCGTCTGCAAGCCTCTGCCACCACGATGCAGCTTGTCTACAACGCCTTTGCCACCCAGCCCTCTCTGACCAGCGATGCCGACTGGCTGACTTTTAACGAAGACGACGTGAAGACGGGTCACAACACGCTCACCCTGCAGGTATCGCCCAATCTCACGAAGGAAGACCGCACCGCCCGCCTCACCCTCACCTCCAACGGCATCAGCACCGCCATCACCGTTGTCCAGCCCTCCTCGCTCGCGCAATAATCGCGTTTTCTTAGCAGCCGAGGTCTGTATTTCAAAAAAAAGACTTACTTTTGCAGGCACAACGGCTCCGTAGCTTAGTTGAATAGAGCGTCAGATTCCGGTTCTGAAGGTCCTGGGTTTGAGTCCCAGCGGAGTCACAAGAAAAGTCGTAGGTCTTTCCCCTTGCGGTAGTTACCGTAAGGGGCTTTTTGTATCATTTTCAATAAAAAGAAAGCTTTTCATATATAAAAGGCGGGGTTTTAGTGCGCGTCTAAGATATTTTTTTGTAGTTTTGCAGATAGCAAACTAACAACCCTAAAAGTTATCATACTATGAAACCAACGCTTTTCCTGCTTGCAGCAGGCATGGGCAGCCGTTACGGCGGCCTCAAACAGCTGGACGGTCTCGGCCCGCACGGCGAAACGATTATGGACTATTCCATTTACGATGCCATTCACGCCGGCTTCGGCAAACTCGTGTTCGTAATCCGCAAGGACTTTGAACAGGAATTTCGCGACAAGGTGCTTTCTAAGTACGAAGGGCACATTCCTTGCGAACTCGTGTTCCAAGCGCTCGACGCGCTGCCCGAAGGCTTCACCTGCCCCGAAGGACGCACGAAACCCTGGGGTACGAACCACGCCGTTATGATGGGTAAGGACGTGATTAAAGAACCCTTTGCCGTGCTCAACTGCGACGACTTCTACGATCGCGACGCCTTCAAAGTGATGGGCAAATTCCTTAGCGAACTTCCCGAAGGCTCTACCGGCAAATACGCCATGGTAGGTTTCCGTGTGGGCAACACGCTCTCCGACAGCGGTACCGTTTCTCGCGGCGTTTGTGAGAATGACAGCCAAAACCATCTTACTTCCGTTGTGGAACGCACTAAGATTCAGCGTTTCGACGGCGTCGTGAAATATCTCGACGACAACGGCGAGTGGGTGGCAATCCCCGACACCACGCCCGTTTCCATGAACTTCTGGGGCTTTACGCCTGACTACTTCCAGCACAGCGAGGAGTATTTCAAGACGTTCCTCTCTGACCCGAAGAATATGGAGAACCTCAAGAGCGAGTTCTTTATTCCTCTTATGGTGGACAAACTTATTAACGACGGCACGGCTACTTGCGAAGTGCTCGACACCACTTCCAAGTGGTTCGGCGTTACTTATCCCGAAGACCGTCCGGGCGTTGTGGAAAAATTCCAAAAGCTTGGCGAAGAGGGCGTTTATCCCGAAAAGATGTTTTAATATTGCACTATCAAGGCAATAGGCAACAAATAAAAAGGCGTTCCGCGCGATTTGTGCGGAACGCCTTTATTATTGACGGGTTGTCGGTGACGTTATTTCACCTCAATATGTTGCAAGAGCTTTTCTTTCTGTTCGGGCGTCTGCTTAGGCAGCGTGACAGAAAGGATGCCGTTTTCAACTTGTGCGCTGATGCTCATCTTGTCCACGTCGTCGGGCAGGATAAGTGCCTGCTGGAATTTGGAGTAATAGAACTCGCGGCGCAGGTAGCGGCTCTCGTCGTCCTTGCATTTTACGGTCGTGCCTTTGGCTTCGCCGTTGCAGCCGCAGTTGTCGCCTTCCTTGTGTTCCTCTTTCTTCTCCATCGAGATGATGAGGTTGTTGTTTTCGTCGATGTGGATGTCAAAGTCCTTCTTAGTCATGCCCGGTGCAGCAACTTCCACGATGTAAGCATTGTTGCTTTCCTGTACGTTGATGGCCGGTGCGGTGGCGTTGGTCTTGTTCATCCAGTTGTTGTCGAAGAAATCGTCAAAGATTGAGGGCAACCAGTTTTGAGAATAGTTTCTTGAGCGTGTCATAGTGATAATCTCCTATATTTTAATTGTTAGACATTTATTATCTGTTGCGCTCCGCTTCTTATTGCTTCGCGCTTTCACCCTTACAATTCGCAATTGGCGTGCCAGCCGCCCGCTTTTAACGCCGACTGCCAAAACATTAACGCTTCTCAAACTCCCTTAAACAAAGCCTCTGCCAAAGCGACGCTTTTCAGGTCGTTTTGGCAGAGGCGAAAGAATTTACAGTCCCTATTATAGGATGATTACTGCGTTAGAAGGTGTGCGATTGCCGCCTGCGTTTAATTGGGGTGTATTGATTCTGATGTCACAATCAACGACAAAGACATTGCCTTGCGCTGAAAGCAAAACATTCTCATCGTGCAAATCGCTAAGATAAGTTTGTTCTGTTGCAAAGGTCCAATTCCTTGGATTTATAACCTTAAAT
>JBJEAH010000256.1:0-4444 GCA_051868815.1 Alloprevotella sp. | reverse complement strand
TGAATAACTTCCAAGCGAGTTTATTGTTATGGGCAGACACGCCGGTTTTCATATCGACAATAGTGTAATTCTTAAAGCCTATTACACTTTCGCAAAACTTTTGAAATTCTTCTGATTGGACTTTGCTCTCTAAGGTTTCGCGGTCGCTGGCCTCGATGACGGGCGTGCCTTCGCCGGTTCCAATTTCTGCCATATTTTTGATTAGCGATTGCCTGTGCATCGCGAGGTTTTGATGGTTCTGTTTACGGCTATAACATAGTAAGATGGTGGGGAAAATTCAAAAATATGGAGTTTTCCTATCTTTTATTATCACCCAATGACCTTCCTTGCGGCCTCCTTCACGGGTTAGAACACCCAATGACTGGAGTTGAGAGATATATCGCTGAAGTGTACGGAACTTGACATCTATCTTCTGTGCTAATTCACTTGTCGTAATACTTGGAAACTTTTGTATTTCCGAAATGATAATCATCTGTATTTCAGACAACTCTTTTCGCCATCTTTTGCGCCATCTTTTGCGCCATCTTTTACGCCATCTCTATTCAAAATGGCCTTATCTATAGCGACACCAGGATTTTTTATAACGTGTTTATGTATCTCCGTCATTGCGGCCGCAATGACGCGTGGGGTAGACCTCACTATATGTTTGTTTGGGGTAGGGGAGTTTAGCACAAGGCGTGCAAACGAGCGCATAGTTCAACTCGTTCGGTCTATGCCGAGTGCAGCTAATTTCATATTAGGTGAGTAACTTTTAACTTCTTGTGTTTTTTACCCAAATCAAGCAAGAAAGCGTTAGCATCCTTGATGACGAGTTCTTTCATAAAGCCGGAAAATTTAGGATTTGTAGAGGTCGGGGTGGAATGCAGTCCAGCCCATCAAGTCGTGCGTGTTCTCAATTTTGAATTGAGAGAACATCCAGTTGGAACCCTCTGCAATAAGCACGCCGCCTTTGAGGTTTTGTTCCTTGTTTGCTTGTAGATAATCCACAAGGGCGTTGTGCTTGTTGGGGGCTTCGGGGTCGCTGTCTTTCGATTTGGTATCAAAGAGAAAGACCTGACCGTTTTTCATGCGCACCACGAAGTCCACATAGAAAAGGCTCTTAGTTCCGTCTGCCTGCTGGTAGGGCACAGCGTAGTGCTGTTTGCCCTCATCGCCGTTTTTGTACCACCAATCTATATAGGCCGTGTTTTGTTCCAGGAACGCGGCAAACTCCCGTTCGGGACTTGACGCGGCGTTGAGTTCCACAAAGGGGAGCAGCGCGTGGTTGTGCACGCATTTGGCGGGATGATGTGTTTCTACTTTGTAGTATCTTTCGGCGGGCACTTCCCATGTGTAATCTACGTAACTACGCGCCTTACGCTCGTCTTTACGCTTCTCGATAATTCGGAGATAGCGTTGGAGTGCCACGGTGACGATTTCCTCAAACTTTGGTCGGTTCTCATGATAAAGTATTACCTTGATAGCATCTGTTTCCAATAAATCAAAGTGCTCTTCCAAATAGGTAAGCAAGTAGCCGGCCAGTATGCCTGTACTGTGCTTGCGCTCGAAGTTGCCGCCCAGGAGTTTATCACAGAAGTCCTTGTAAATCCGTTGGAGTTCGCCTACGCTTCGAGCGAATTGAGCTTTACCTTCTTCGTTAACGTAAAGGGTGGTTACTTCATTTTGGAATACCATATCTTTGGGTATCTCGATGTTCACGTTTTTCACGTCGAAGCGGATGATATGCTTTACCTTCTCTCGGTTCTGGAAAGCCTTGCTTTGCAGGTTTATGCTTGTAGGGGTAGGCTCTGTTTCTTCTCCGTCCAGCTCTGCGAGCGAAAAGAGGAGCGGCTGCTGCACAGCCCATCGCTCTTTGAACACTCCCGCCAGCACTTTGCGGAAGTCGGGATTGAGACGGTTACGGTCGCTGCTGAGGCGTTGCGAGTAGATCGAAGTAAGTGCCACGTTTCTCAGTCCCTCGCGGCGCACGGCAAGATAGGCATCCTTGCAGAGGTAACTCATATCCTCGCTTACAATGTTGATGACATCCTTACTGATGTCTGTATAAACGTAGCCTACATTGAGGGCTTCTGTGGGGTAGTAGCGTTGCTCGGGCATACGCAAGATGCGGCCTACCGTCTGCACTGTGAACTCGTTGCCTTGGTGCTTGCGGAAGATAAGCAGGACTGCTGCACGGGGGCAGTCCCAGCCAAGTGCGATGGCCTGCTTGAAGAGCAGTACCTCCGTGAGGCTGTCGGGCTTTTCCAGCCCGGTCAGGTTGCTCTTTTCGCCCGACAGCCAAACGGCCAATTTCCCATTTTCTTCATTTATGTCTTTAATGGCATTAAGGTAGGTCTTGATTTGGTCCACCAAGACTTGCTCTTCCGAACTGAGCGTTTCTTTCTGGTCGTTGGGCAGCTGGATAAGCAGCAAAGGGTTAATGTTCGTTCCCTCTTTCTTGTATGCCTCGGCCAACTGTCTGCGTTTGCGTAGGGCACACTCCATGAGGTTTTGGGTCAGTTCCCATTCATCGCTGTAACCCTCGTCTATGTCTGGGTTCAGAATGACGCGCTCCTTTATCATTTGTTCGCGGATAACGTCTTCGCGCGGAATGGTCACCGTGTAGTCGCTCGTGGTCTTTGGTGTGGCAGAAATGCGGATTTCCACGCGCGGCATGATCTTTCGAAGCACTTCTGCGGTCTTGTCGGCAGTTCTTGACCAAAACAGATGCTCCTCGTCGATAATGGCCACGATGGGCGTGCCCTGCTCTTGCTGGGTGCGTCGCGTGATTTCGTAGAGCGAATTGTTTTGCTCGCTGTCACGGACAATCACATTGTTCTTCTTGTTGATGCTCTCCCAGTTCACAAAGAGTATTTCCCCTGGATGGATTACGCCGTCGGCATGGTCAAGCTCGTCGAACATCACCGTGCGCAGCACGCGCGTTTCGCCAAAGAAGTTTTTGAGTTTGGAGTAACTCTGCTGGTGTAGTTTGTTGGGCGCGAACCAAATGAAAGCCACCTCGCTGACGGGGCAGTCGGAGCGCGAGGCGAGTTCCTGGGTGAGGTCGCCGAGCATTTGCGCGGCCATCACGGTTTTGCCCGAACCTGTCGGGGCTTTGAACACAAGTTGCTGGCGCGGTGTGCCGATAGAGAGCAGTTGCACAGTCTTTTCCACCAATTCCGTTACGGCGCGTTGCTGATATTTCAGGTCTTTCATTTTTCGCCTCCTTTCTCGTTTGCTTCGTTATCTTCAGTTGCCAGTTCTAAAAGTTTTTCCTTACGCTTGGGCAGCACCTTCTTGTAGGCATCGTATATGGCGGCAGGCAGTGCCACCAGCGTCACTTTGTCTGCCACGTCTTCAAACATATCATCGTAGGCGTAGCGGTCGGGCGAGAAAATGTAGATTTTTATTTTTTCATCTTGCGGCAGTTCTATGTTTTCTATTTCTGCCGCCACTTCTTCCGTGTATTCATCGCGGTAGAGCACGAGCATACGCTTGCTGCCCTGTGCAAAGTAGCGCAGTGCTTTCGGGTGCGTCTTGTAGCGTCCGAAGTGCGTCTGCTCTTCGTACAGGTCCTCTTTAATGCAAAGCAAGTCGGTGGCTGCTTCAACCAGTGCGTGCATATTACGCTGGGTGCGGTCGCGGCTGATAAAGTCTGTTTTGTAATATCGCAGTGTATTGGCAGTGAGACCGGGCACTTCTTCGCCCTTTGGCGTGGTGTAGCCTTGAATCACGCGCTTGTTGCGCTCGTAAGTAACATTTTCGCAAATGCCGTTTTCGTTGTTGGTTACAAGGATGCACTGGCGATGCCCGCCGTCCTCGGCGTTAAGTTGCATTGTGGCATGGAGGGTTGTGCCAGAGCCTGCAAAGAAGTCGAGGATGGTAACCTCCTTATTCTTATAACTGTTCGATAAGATAAGTTTTCTTATCAAATTTTTGGGTTTGGAATATTGGAAAGGACTATCTTGATGAAAAATGTCTTTTAAAAGTTCATAAGCATCCTCGTTTGTGGCATTCTCTTCTCTTCCGTCAATAAAAGAAGGAAGAGCTTTTATTGAATCATTATTGTGTCTAATGACTCTGACTTGAAAATTGTTTGTGTTGACAATGATTTCTGTACCTTTTTTTATTTCAGCGTTCAAAAAATCTTGACTCCAAACGAAAGGAGCATGAATTTTTAAAGGTGTAACAATTAATCCGTTTTTAATTTCAATGTCTTCAAGAAGTTCACTCGCACTACTACCTCTTCCATAAACGCCTTTCTCGTAAATTCCGTCTTTAAGTTTGGTCTTGACTGTTAAAGGAGGAAATAATAAGGTCTTTTTTGCATTTGTGCGCTTTATAATAGGTTGTGATTCTGATTTCTGAGGAAGTCCGCCAAATAATTGTATTTTATCATTTTTCGCATAGGCCAAAATATACTCTGTAAGTGATACAATCTTCTTTGACAGGAATGAACCTTTTC
>JBJEAH010000255.1:0-4474 GCA_051868815.1 Alloprevotella sp. | reverse complement strand
GTCGTCTTTCCACAGGGGCAAGCCCCTGTGCTTGGTTATAAAGCCCTTTCAGGGCTACATGCACATTTTGACACAGCCCCTTCTTTTATTGGAAAAACATGCAAACTGCTTAGCCAACCGAGCACAGCCATTTCCACAGCGGCACGACCTCAATCGTAAGGCCGTCGCGCTCTATCGTCTCTTCCTCGTCCTTCGTGATAATGGCAAGGCGTTGCAGCTTTTGGAATTTGGCAAGGCTTACCAGTCCGTCCACCTCACGCTTGCGCGTTTCGGCATCGCGCAGAGAATAGCTCACCTGAAATGCCGCGCCTTCCAAAGGAAGATAAAAATCGACTTCCGCATTGGGGGTATTGAAGAAATAGCAATCGCTGCCATGCGTGCGCCGCAGATTAATGGCCACGATGTTTTCCAAAAGTGAAGTGTCGGGGTCGATGAGAAACAGCGCCAGCAATCCGTTGTCGATGAAATAATACTTCTTGTTCATCTCCTTGTCTTGCAGTTTCCCCATAAAGTTCTCGAAAGGCAGCGTCAGCCATGAGTCCTTCATGTAAGCAAGGTAATCAATCACCGTGTCGGTGCTGATTTTCTTGCCTGTGGACGAAACGATGCTTGCGAGGCGGTTGTAGGAGAGCGGTTGCTTCACGCTTTCCGCCAGTTTGCGGATAAGCACTTTGAGCGCGAAGTCGTTGCGGATGGCGTAGCGCGTCACGAGGTCGCCAAAGAAGATTTTGTTGTACAGGCTGCTTAGCCAAGGGCGGCTGTTCTTCATCAACGCCGTTTCAGGCAGTCCGCCGTTTCTGAAATAGAGTTCCGCCAAACGCGCTATTTGCTTGCCGTTCTTTATGAGTGCATTCTGCTTTTTGAGGTCAAGACCGTTGGCGTTGAGATATTCGGCAAAGGAATACGGGTACACCTCCTGTATCATATACCTGCCGCCCAGCGTGGTGGCAATCTCGCTCGAAAGCATTTTGGCGTTGCTGCCGGTGATATATACATTATATTTATGGTCTGCCAAACGGCGGGCAAACTTTTCCCAACCCTCCACAAGCTGTATTTCGTCGAGGAAAAAGATTGGGCGATGGTCATACATCTCTTCGTAGCACACCTTTATGAGTTCGAGATCGCTCAGTTGCAGCGAGTCGATGCGGTCGTCTTCAAAATTGAAGAACAGAATCTCCTCGCGGCTGTGCCCGCTTTTGATGAGTTGCGCAATCCGTTGGTACATCAGGTACGACTTGCCCGCATGGCGCAGGCCAACCATTACGTAGTTCTGCCCGTCCATGAAGTCCACCCGCCGCTCCACCAGTTGCACGCTGGTTGCAAATTGCTGGTATTCTGCAATAAGTTGTTTCGCTAAATCTTTGGTCATAACGCAAGGCAATTAAAACTTTCTTACTGCAAAATTACGTTTTTATCGAATATACTCGATAAAAAAGCCCCTATTTTATCGAACATACTCGATAAAAATGCCTCTATTTTATCGAGCATACTCGATGAAACAGAAAAAAAGGGAAAGCCTTCGTCTGCCTTTTTGTCATAAGAAAAGAGGCAAAAACCGCGTCAAAACGGCGGCAAACCCAAAGAAATGTTAGCAGAAAAGGCTTTGGCAGACTGTTTGTGCTATCTCTCGGCAGACAATCGTCGTCTCTATTGCATCTATAAAATCTAAAAATATAAAGTTATGAAATTCGACAACTTCACCATCAAGTCCCAGGAGGCCGTGCAGCACGCTATCGACCGCGCACAGGCCTTAGGGCATCAGGCCATCGGCTGCGCCCATCTGCTTTCGGGCGTGCTGGAGGCTGGCGAGAACGTCACGCAGTTTCTCTTCGGCAAGACGGGCGTGCAGGAGCCGGTGCTCCGCCGCGCCCTCGACAGCCAGTTGCAGAGCCTGCCGCGCGTGAGCGGCGGCGAACCTTATCTCGACCGCGAGGCCAACGATGCCCTCAGCCGCGCCACCGCCGAGGCGCAGAAGATGGGCGACCAGTTCGTGACGCTCGAAGCCCTCCTGCTCGCCCTCCTGCTCACCAAGAGCACGACGGCGCAGATTTTGAAAGACGCCGGCCTCTCGGAGCAGGCCCTGCGGCAGGCCATCAAGGAGCTGCGCGGCGGGCAGAAAGCAGCCTCGCAAGGGTCGGAAGACACCTATCAGGCATTGGCAAAATATGCCCGCAACCTCGTGAACGAGGCGCGCGAAGGCAAACTCGACCCCGTTATCGGGCGCGACGAAGAGATACGCCGCGTGCTGCAAATCCTCTCGCGCCGCACCAAGAACAACCCCATTCTCATCGGCGAGCCGGGCACGGGCAAAACGGCCATCGTGGAGGGACTTGCGCAGCGCATCGTGCGCGGCGACGTGCCGGAGAACCTGAAAAACAAGCAGCTCTACTCTCTCGACATGGGCGCACTCGTGGCAGGCGCGAAGTATAAGGGAGAATTTGAGGAACGCCTCAAAAGCGTCATCAACGAAGTGACGCAGGCCGAGGGCGGCATCATTCTCTTCATCGACGAAATCCACACGCTCGTCGGGGCGGGCAAGAGCGAGGGTGCAATGGACGCTGCCAATATCCTCAAGCCCGCGCTGGCACGCGGCGAACTGCGCAGCATCGGTGCCACCACTTTGGAGGAATATCAGAAATATTTTGAAAAAGATAAGGCCCTCGAGCGCCGTTTCCAGACGGTCACGGTGGACGAGCCTACGCCCGAAGACGCCATTTCCATTCTGCGCGGTCTGAAAGAGAAGTATGAGAACCACCACCACGTGCGTATTCAGGACGATGCCATTATCGCCGCCGTGAACCTTTCCCACCGCTACATCAATGAGCGTTTCCTGCCCGACAAGGCCATCGACCTCATGGACGAGGCGGCCGCCAAGCTCCGCATGGAGCGCGATTCGCAGCCCGAGGAACTCGACGAAATTACGCGCCGTCTGCGCCAGCTCGAAATCGAGCGCGAGGCCATCAAGCGCGAAAACGACGAGCAGAAACTCGAAGGCCTCAACCGCGAAATCTCCGACTTGCAGGAGCGCGAAAAATCCCTCCGCGCCAAGTGGGAGGGCGAGAAAGAACTCCTCTCCCGCATTCAGGCGGACAAGGAACAGGCGGAGCACCTCAAGTTTGAGGCAGAGCGTGCCGAGCGCGAGGGCGACTATGGGCGCGTGGCCGAAATACGCTACGGCCAGCTCAAAGCCCTCGGCGACGACATTGCCCGCGTGCAGCAGCAGCTCCGCGAACGGCAGGGCGCGGAGGCTATGGTCAAGGAAGAGGTCACGCCCGATGACATTGCCGACGTGGTGAGCCGCTGGACGGGCATACCCGTGAGCAAGATGCTCGCAGGCGAGCGCGAGAAACTCCTCCACCTCGAAGAGGAGTTGCACCGCCGCGTTGTGGGGCAGGACGAGGCCATCCGCGCCGTGAGCGATGCCGTGCGCCGCAGCCGTGCCGGCCTGCAAGACCCTAAGCGCCCCATCGGCTCCTTCATCTTCCTCGGAAGCACGGGCGTGGGCAAGACGGAACTGGCAAAGGCCCTTGCCGACTATCTCTTCAACGATGAGAACATGATGACGCGTATCGACATGTCGGAATACCAGGAAAAGTTCAGCGTGTCGCGCCTCGTCGGTGCGCCTCCGGGCTACGTGGGCTACGACGAGGGCGGCCAGCTCACCGAGGCCGTGCGCCGCAAGCCTTACAGCGTGGTGCTGTTCGATGAAATCGAGAAGGCACACCCCGACGTGTTCAACATTCTCCTGCAAGTGCTCGACGACGGCCGCCTCACCGACAACAAGGGACGTACCGTCAACTTCAAGAACACCATCATCATCATGACCTCCAACCTCGGCTCGCAGTTCATTCAGAGCAAGCTGGAAGGCCTCGCCCCGAGCGGTGCCGAGCGCGAGCGCACCGTGGAAGAAACCAAGGAAGGCGTTATGGAACTCCTGAAAAAGACCATTCGCCCCGAGTTCCTCAACCGTATCGACGACATCATCATGTTCAGCCCGCTCACCGAGCCTGAAATCCGCCAGATTGTGCGCCTGCAGATTGATGCCATCGTGCGCCGCCTGCACGCGCAGGAGGTCAGCCTCACGGTCGACGAGAGCGCAGTAGCCCTCATCGCCTCCGCCGGTTTCGACCCCGAGTTTGGCGCGCGCCCTGTGAAGCGTGCCTTGCAGCGCCTCTTGCTCAACGACCTCAGCCGCGCCCTGCTCGGCGGCACGGTGGACCGCCGCCAGCCTATCCGCGTCACGGCGCATGGCGATGCGTTGGAGTTTAAGAATTAAGACGTACGTGTTATGGCAATCCGCCCGTCCGGGAGACTACTTCTCGGGCGGGCGGATTTTTCTTTGCCCTTTCAAATTTTCATTTTCAGCAAGCAATTTTTCCCGTCTGCGCAGATATTTTTTGTTACAAACTTTGTAACGCTTATTACAAACTTTGTAATACGTGTTACAAAGTTTCTAACACATGTTACAAAGTTT
>JBJEAH010000254.1:0-4483 GCA_051868815.1 Alloprevotella sp. | reverse complement strand
TTAGGACGAGAGATTTTCATTCTCTAAAGAGGAGTTCGACTCTCCTAGGGACTACCAATTAAAAAAGGAAAATTAAAAAAATGGCAAATCACAAATCATCTGTAAAGAGAATCCGTCAGACGGCTACGCGCAGATTGCACAATAGATACTATGCAAAGACCATGCGTAACGCCGTGCGCAAGCTCCGCGCTACCACTGACAAGGCAGTCGCTACCGAACTGCTCCCCAAAGTTCAGAAAATGCTGGACAAACTCGCTAAGACCAACATCATTCACAAGAACAAGGCCGCTAACATCAAGTCGAGCGTTGCCCGCCACGTGAATAGTCTTGCATAAGCAACCAAGCAGAATACTCTTATCATTCTAACATTCCCCATAAAAGAAGAACCGAAGTCGTGATGATTTCGGTTCTTTGTTTTATACGCGGGGTAAAGTTAAGGAGCTATGCCGAGTGATGAGGCACAGCTCCTTTCTTTATTCTATCGTCCCAGCCACGGCTCGGGATTAAGCTTTTCGCGCTCGCGGCGCAGCTGGAAGTGCAGGGTGCAGTTGCCCGAAGCGTCGGCGGCAACGCGCCCGAGCAACTGGCGGGCCGTTACTTTCTGCCCGCGCTTCACGGCGCAGCTGGCAAGGTTGCAGTAGACCGACATGTAACTGCCGTGGCGCACGATGACGTTGTGCATGCCGCCGAGCGAGAAGATGGCGGTCACCTCGCCGGCAAATACGCTGCGGGCCTGTGCGCCCGGCTGCCCCGTGATGTTGATGCCCTTGTTGTCGAGCTGCACGCCGCGCAGGCCTTCCACATTGTATTGCCCGTAGTGCGCGGAGATAAAGTATGAGCCGGTTATTGGCATCGGCAGGCGGCCTTTGTTGGCTTGGAAACTGCCGTTGACGGCGCGGTCGGCATTGTCCTCTTCGTAGAAGCGCGGCGTTGCGGTGCGCTCTGCCGGTTTGGAGGGTTTTGTGGAAGTTTTTTTGTTTGATGCCGACGGCTTCTTGCCGGCGGCAGCCTTTTTTTGTGCGGCGGCGCGACGCTCTTCTTCCTTGCGCTTGCGCTCCGCTTCGGCGCGGCGGCGTGCCTCGGCTTCCTTGCGGCGGCGCTCGGCTGCGGCTATTTCCTCTTGGATAAGTTGGTCGATGCGGGCATTGAGCTGCTTCTGCCGCTTCTTGTTTTGCGCAATCGTGTTTTGCAGTTGCTTTTGCTTGGCGTTGAGGCTGTTCACCACCTTTTGCCTGTCTTGCTTCTGCTGTTCGAGGCGTGCCTGCTGCTCTTTGCCTTCTTGCAGCAGAACGTCTTTCTCTTGCTTCGTGGCCAGCAGTTCGGCGCGCTTTGCCTTTATGGTGTCTTCCTTCTGGCGGATAATTTCGCCCTGTGCGCGCTGATATTTTGAATATTCCGTGATGTAGCGCATACGGCGCGACATTTGCCGGAAACTATTGGCCGAGAGAATGAATTTCCATTTGCTTTGCCCGAGGCGGTTGCGGTTGAGTTGCGTCACGGCGCGGCGGTATTTCTGCTTGCAGTCGGCGAGGTCTTTCTCCAAGACCTTGAGCTGCTTTTGCAGTGCGGTGATGTCGCCCTGCAGAGCCGACACCTCGTTGTGCACGTTCTGCACGTAGTTTTGCTGCTTCGTGATTAGGCTGCTGATGACCATAAGGTTGTTGAGTTGCGAGGCAACGTCCTTCTTGGTCGTCTTGAGCATTTTCTCCGATTCGCTGATCTGCTTTTCCAGCGTGGTGCGCTCCGATTGCAACTTCTTGATCTTCTTGTTGGTCTGCGCCGTGAGGGTGAGCGATGCGCAGAGCATCGCCAGCAGCACGGCGAGGAAGCGGGCGGCTGTGTTTTTGAAAATAGTCATGACTTAGGGTATCAATTTGAGGAGCGACTCGGCCTTTTTCCTTTTATATTTCCCCGAAAGCTGCGTGTGCGAGGGCCATTTGGCGTCTTCCGTGAGTTTGGAAAGTTCCATGTTGATGGTGAAACTTTCTTTGCCGTTTTGGGCGGCAAGGTTCATTTTGGAGGGAAATAGCCCGCCGGCAAAGGGCACGCGCTCTTCATAGCCGAAAGCGATGGCGGCGTTCTGCCCTGCGGCGTTGAGCAACTTTGCGCTCTCGGGCAATGCCTTTTCCGCGTTGGCGAGCGTCTCGACGGAGAGCGTGCTGCCAAGGTTCATGAAGAGTTTGATTGCCTTGCCGCTCTCCGAGGCAATGACGCGCTCGGCGCAGGCGCGGGCATCGAGGCCCTGCGGCATGTAAAACTCGCCCCAGAAGAAGCTTTCTATCAAATGGAAATCGATGTCGAGTTTGCCTAAGAGCGGGTTGTTGCGCAGTTCTGTGCGCACGTAGTACTTTTCAAGGCGGTTGATAATCGTCACGGAGTCGGGGTCGATTTCGAGTCTGATGACCTCAATGCCGAATTTCGAGAATGCGATTTGCACCGCCTCGCCGCGCTTCATTTTCAGTGAGCCGTTGGCAGAAATGGTGTTGCCGCCGCCTGCGAGGCTGGCTTTCAGCTTTGCCGTCATGGCTTTTGCTGTAACCTTTTGTTCGTTCATCTTGCCGATGAAGGCGGCGTTGGCTGCGATGACGCGGCTGCTTTCGGCGGCGGCATTCGATGCGCCGCCTGTTTCGGTGATGGTTTTGGAGGATTTGCAGCTGGCGAGCATGAGGCCGGTCAGCAGCGCAAAGCATAGATTTTTAAGGGAGAGTTGCATGGGGGAGAAAGGTTTTTGGAGAGCCCGGATATTCCGGATTATCAGGAATATCCGGGGCTTTATTATAATCTTCTGCGGCGCACCTTCTGGTTGATGCGGCGGCGTTCGGCAGGCGTCTTGGCGTGGCGCAAGGCTCTGCGCCAGTAGTTGTTGGCGGCGGTGCGGCGGCCGGCGCGGTAGTTGATGTCGCCGGCGTGCTCGTAGAGCGTGGCATCGCCCGTGCCGGCACTGTCGGCGCAGGCAATGCAGCGCTCTATTATTTCATAGGCCTGTTCGTAGCGTTTTTGCTGATAGAGTATCCAAGCGTACGTATCGAGATACGTGGCGTTGTTCGGCTCATGGTCCACCGTGCGCCTGCTCATGGCTTCTGCATCGTCGAGGCGGAGATTGGCGAGCGAGAGGAAATAGGCGTAATTGTTGAGGCAGAGCAGATTTGCACTGTTATATTTCAGCGCGTTGTCGTAGGCGGCGAAGGCTTCCTGCACCTGTCCTTCTTCATGAAGGATATCGCCCAGTAGGGCAAAATAGTTGGAAGAAGTTTCAGGGTCTTTCGACTCGTCCACGTATGGCTCGCCGCGCCGCAGTGCGGCAATGGCTTCCTTGTTCTTGTTAAGGCCGTAGTCTGTCACGGCTTCTAAATAATAGAAAGCAGGTTCGGTGGGGTCGTATTTCTGCCCGTCGCGGCACACTTTAATGGTTGTGTCAATATAATTGTCGCGCTCCCCCATGCCTAAGAGCAGGAAGCGTGCCGGCGAGTAGTCGGGTTCTATTTCCAAGATGCGCCAAGCCACTTCCGCCTGTTTGCGTTCCGACATACCCGTGTTCATCATGTAGCCGAGGTAGAGCATGGCTATGTCGCGGTTGTCCTGCGGCATCTGCATCACGCGGTCGAAGAGTTGCACCACGACAGTCGTGTCGCCGCCGTTTTGCAGGTTGTCCTGCGCAAAGCCGCGCAGAGCTTCCAAGCGCGTGTCGGTCTGCGTGCTTGGGCTTAACACCACGCGTTGCAGCAAGTCCATATACAGCGAGTCGGCTTCGGCGGCCTTGTAATAGGCGAGCAGCGAGAGTTGTGCGTAACTGTTGTCGGGTTCGGCGGTGAGCACGTCGCGGTAGGTGTTGAGTGCCATTTCGTGGTGCCCGCTCTGCTCATAGAGGTCGCCGAGCAGCACGCGGTAGCGCAGGTCGAGCGGGAAGGCGGCGCAGAGGTCTTCGATGGACTTGTAGGCCAGTTCCGTGTTGTCGGTTTCGCTGTAAAGCCGGAACTTTTCGAGGCTCAACTCCTCGCTCGGCCCGTCCAGCCGCTCTATCTGATTGAGGGCGCGGATAGCGGCGGGGTAGTCCTTGCGCATTTCGTAGAGCTGCACCAGCCGGGAGTAGTTTTCGGGCGTGGGGCGCTCGGCCGCCACTTGCTCGAAGAGCGGCAACGCTTCTGCCACGCGCCCGGTGCTTACGAGGTGTTGCCCGTAGATTTGCTTGTAATAGCGGTTGTGGGGCGCGAGTTTCACGGCGCGTGCCAGCAGCGAGTCGCCTTCGCGGCGCAGCAGCGAGTCGGAATATGCCATGCGCTCCGTTTGCAGCCTCCCCAGTTCAAAAAGGGCTTCCGAGGCATTGGGGTCTATGCGCAATGCCTCGCGCAGCAGCCGGAACATAGCGTCGTAGTGTTCCAGTTGCTTTTGCCGCGCGGCTTCTGCAAAGAGTTCGTCGTAGCGTATCTGCTGCTCGTAGGGCAGCGCGGGCTTCACGGGAGCCGCGCCGCGTAAACGCTCATAG
>JBJEAH010000253.1:0-4486 GCA_051868815.1 Alloprevotella sp. | reverse complement strand
TTTCCCCTTACAGGGGATACATCTGCAACAATATTCATTTTGACACACCCTCGCCAAAGGTGCTTTTTATATGAACCCTTCTTTAATAACACAGGGGCTTGCCACTGTGGAAAGGCGATTGTACATGCCGCGCCATACGTCTATTTTTATAGCCCACGAATCTCACGAATTAAATGATTGCGCGTTGGTGGAAGTAGGCGTTAAGTGCCTGGAAGGCACTACGGAGCGTAGCGCGATAACTGGGGACGAAGTCCTCGGGGAAGGCAACAGCAAGGGTTCTGCCTGGAAGGCAGTACGCCACAGGACATTTCCTGTATACAATTCCTCAGGCGTAGTGCCTTCCAGATACATCGGCATCACCTAACCGAGGACTTCGTCCCCTGCATCGTCGCTTCGCTCCGTACTGCCTTCCAGACAGTTAACGCCTCAATTCAATCAATTCAATCATTGAATTTGTGAAGATTCGTGCAATTCGTTGCCTATAAAAATAGAATTATTGCGTTGTATGTACAATTGTCCCTTTTTTTGGCAATGTCGGCTGCACTCGGCAACAATATTCATTTTGAAACACCCGCCTGACCGTAAAGACCCTACAGGGGAGGAGCGCGAAGAAAAAGTGTGATTTTCTTATTTTGGCGATTATTTGCCTTAAAAGGTGCCTAAGCGTTGCGAAAACGTGCGCAAGTGGTAAAAAGCCTGCGCCATATATGGTAAAAGCTGCGATAGACTGTAAAAAATAATGAGCAAATAATTGGTCGTACAATACTAAAATCGTATTTTTGCTGCGCAGACATATCAAAAACAAGGGTATAAACTTAATTTTTGTTCTATATGAAGCAATACTTTTTTACGTTTTTATTTCTACTGATTGCTTTCCCTCTAAAACTTGCTGCGCAGGACATCGCCTTCGTCTCCGACAAGGAGGAGTATCGCCGCAGCTCCCTCTGCCTTATCCTCTTGACCCATAAGGACAAGAAGTATGCCGAGGAAATGGAGCGCATTTTCCAGGATTTTCCGATGCCTGCCCGCTACAACGAGCACAACATCGTGGGTTTCCGATGCGTCAGCGTGCGCGGCACGCAGACCAAGGCCGGCATTGAAAAGATGCTGAAACAGATGAAAATAGGCCAGAAACTCGTGGAACGCTGGTTCAACCGCAACGAAAGCACCGGCGCGATGGATATGGACCTTATCCACGACCGGGGCGGCTACGGAGCCATGTATGCCGACTATGAGCGCGCCAAAGAAACCGTGCGCGGCACCGCGATGCTGCGCGATGAGGGCGTGGAACTGCTGCAGAGTACCTTCGTGCTGGTGTGCGACATGGACTATATCGACAAAGCCAAGCGCGCCGGCTGGGCTGCATTGGGTATGGGCTTGCTCAGTCTCGGTATGCAGGTGGGTTCGGCCGTGAATTACAGTCAGGCGCAGAGCGCCTACGCCCGCGGCGACTACCGCACGGCACGCTCCAAAGAAAGCAGCGCACGCGCCTGGAACGCAGGTAGCCTTGCCACGGCCGGCGCATCGAGAATCGTGGCAGACATCGGCGGCTTCCGCGTGAAGCTCAATGCCTACCTCTTCAAGCTCAACTGGGACGACGAAATGACGGAGCGCATGTACTCCAACTACTGGGTGGACGAAACCACCCCGGCGCAGGAGGCTGATACGCGCCGCCGCCAGTTTGAGAGCGACGCGAACCTCTTCACCATGAAATTCGTGGGCCAATACAAGGCCACGAGTTCCAAGACCATACTGCGCTCTTGGAAAAACGAGGACGAGGTGATCAAGGACGTTTGCTACCGCTGCGTGGCCAAGGGCGTGAAGGAACTCTCCAAGAAATTCGTAGTGTTCAGACCCCGCACGCCGTACTATTTTGAGGGAAAATACATGTACTCGCACATCGGAACCAAGGAAGACGTGCGCTACGGCAAGAAGTACGAAATCGTGCAGCGCACCAAGGACAAGAAGGGCAACATCAACTATAAGAAGGTGGGCCTGGCAACTGCCGGCACGCCGTGGAACAACCGCGACATACGCTTCGACGAATACTTCGACCCCGAGCAGAAAGGCACGCGCTTCACTGTGAAGAGCTCGAAAGTGGACCTCTGGCCCAACACCGGCTTGCAGCTGCGTGAGTTGTAGGAAAACGAACAGACAATATTAATATATATATAATAGGAAGAATTATGAAAAAGATTTTGTTATCTCTGCTGTTTGCCTGCTGCTGCGTGCTGACCGCCTCGGCGCAGGACTATAACATTACGACTGCGGGACAGGGTGCCGAGGGCAACTATCTCGTGAAAGTGTCCGTGGCCATGAAAGGCAAGGAAAAGGGACAGGACGCCGAGGCTATCGTGAAACGCTACGCCGTGCACGGCGTGATGTTCCGTGGCTTGATGGCTGCCAACGGCTATGCGCAGCAAAAGCCCCTTATCAGCGACCCCAACCTGGAAACCACCAAGTCGGAGTGGTTCAACGCCTTTTTTGAAAGCGGAGCCTACAAGAAGTATGTCACGATAGTAAACTCCTCGCTGGTGAGCACGAAGATCGGCAAGAAAGACTACGAACTCTCGGCCACGCTCGTGGTGAACAAAGAGTCGCTGCTCAAATACTTGCAGGACGAAGGCATCGTCAAGGGTTTCTCTAATTTGTGGTAAACTGTCAAAGCCTTAGAGTTATGAAAAAGATTTTAATGATTCTGGTGACCCTCTGCGCCGCCTGCACTATGCAGGCGCAGGACCGCACCATAAAGATGCCGACCGAAAAGGGCAAGACCTCTTTCAATCCGGCAGAACAGGAAAAAGGCTACTGGTGTGCCTTGGAAGTGGGCGGCGGTGCCACCACGATGGAAGGGCGCAAGAACCTGCCGATGGGCGAAATCATCTTCTCCAACGGCTACCGCATCAACCAGTACCTTAAAGTGGGCGTGGGTATCGGCGCGCTCTACTACATCGCCAACAACAACGAGGTGCGCGGCACGACCCGCAAGCTCTCCATGCCCCTCTTCGCTACCCTGCGCGGCAACTTCCTCAACGAAGACACACGCAGCGTGGTGCCCTACTGGACGGCCAACGTGGGCGCATCGCTCCCCGACGGCCTCTTCTTCACGCCGGGCGTAGGCCTTAGGGTGGGGGAGATGCGCAACGCTTTCATCATCAACCTCAACTACACGCTCCGCGAACTCAAGATGCCCGCCGACCAACATAAGTATTACAGCGGCATCATGCTGAAATTAGGTTACGAATTTTAAGAGCCAAGCAACATGAAAAAGATTTTATACATCATGCTCGCCGTCATCGGACTGACGGCCTGCAAGAGCCAGGAACCCGTTTCGCTGGCAGCCTTCAAGACGCAGGAAACCGAGTGCCTCGGCAACGACATCGACGGCAAGATGACCCTGAAAGTATGGGCGCAGGGACGCAACCGCCAGGACGCTATCAACAAAGCCTTGAAAAAGGCCGTCTACGACGTGACCTTCACCGGCATCACTGCCGGCAACGGCTCGGCAAATACCTATCCCGTGGTGGACGAAGCCAACGCGCGCCAGAAATATCAGGACTATTTCGACAAGTTCTTCGTGGATGGCGGTGCCTACACCAAGTATGTCACCACGAAAGGGCAGAAGAAGAGTGCCCAGGACGAACTGCAAGGCGACGGCTTCAAGACTTACGGCATTATCGTAGTGGTGGATCGCTCCGCGCTCAAAAAGCGCTATCAGAGCGACAACGTGATTGCACAGTGATTTTTTTTATAGGAATAACTCAAAAAGCATAAACGATGAAACGCATTATTTATTTCCTGACGCTCCTGATGATGAGCGCAATAACTGTTTCGGCGCAAAAGCAAATGTCGCCGCCGCACGTGATGATTGTGCCCGCCGATATTTACTGCGAAACAAATGGCTATGTGCAGCAGTTCGACAATATGGGCGTGGTGGAGTCCGTGCCCGACTACGAAAGAGCCTTGAAAAAAGACCCCACGCTCCACTCTGTCCTTGAGCAAATCAAACAGTTGATTACCGACCGCAACAGCGACATCGTAATCATTAACTTGCTCGATGCCATTAATGCAGCAAAGGAAGATGCGGCCATGGCGGCTGCCAACGGCGGCGACGACTCCGAAAGCGTGGACGAAGCCGTTATCCGTGCTTCCGAGGCCGATATTCTCGTGAAAGTTCAGTACGACCTGCTGAAGCACGGTCCGCAGTATCAGGTGTCGTACACCATCACCGGTACAGACGCTTATACAAAACAGGACTTCGCACCAATCTCGGGCATAGGTTCTCCCTCAACGTCGGCCAACCCCGTATTGCTGCTGCGCGAAGCCGTGTTTGCAAACATGGACGCCTTCCTCGACAAGATGCTGTCGTACTACTCCGGCATGTCGACCAAGGGCCGCATGGTGGCATTTGAAATCAAAACCACGGCCGGCTCCAGCGTGAATATGAACTCCAAAGTGGGCGAATACACGCTGCGCGAGCAGATTG
>JBJEAH010000252.1:0-4508 GCA_051868815.1 Alloprevotella sp. | reverse complement strand
AATCAAAACCATTTTCAAAAAACGATTTCCTGCCCGATATGGTCGCTCATTTTGTTGTCCCAAGGCAGCAGGCGATAGCTTTTGACCGGAAGGTTGGTATAGGTGTAATCAATGAAGAACGGCAGAGTTTCCTTGAACAAATGATAGTAAGTCGGGGTGGCTTCTTTGCCGAGAGGTTCGCCGGTTTGGCGGTGATAGATGCTGTAAAGTCCGTGGTTTTCTAAGATTTCATCGATGCGCCGAATATCTCCATATTCTTTTGAATAATCGCGCTGATGGACATAGCAATTAAAATCGCCCGTAATGATGACCTTCTTGCCTTTGAAGTGCGGGGCGTATTCGGCAATAATCTCTTGCGCGATTTGCGGATAGAGTTTTTTCTCTGAAATGTCCTTTCGCTTGGTTGGCCACAAGGCAAGCACAAGCACGTCGTCGTAGATGAGCGGTATGCCGTAGCAGAGTTTGGGGTTGTACCAATCAGGTACAAATCCTTTGCCTTTCTTCCAAATAACGCCCAGTCCCTTCCATTTTTGTTTGCCCCGAAAGTTCCAGGTTATTCCTTCCCATGCCATGTCGTACCCCTCCGATAACGTTATTTGTTCGGGGCAGGCTATTTCAGGCACAACGATTACATCAGCCTTTGTTTCCAGCAGCCTGTCGATTTTCCACTGCTGGCTGTCGTTGATATTGTAACAGATGATTTTCATTCATCTTTTTTTATTCCTCCACTTCGCAGCCGCTGAAGTGCATTTCGCTGCGTGCCTTTTCAGGCGGGAAGGTGAAGTAGGTGCAAAGGGCTTGCGAGCAAAGTTCGCCCGTGCTGTTGTGGAGGGTTGCCTCGATGAGCGCGATGTTGCGGCGCTGCTCCTTGAGGCGGGCGCGGAGCGTGATTTGCCCGCCCTCTGTGCTCACGGGGCGGAGGTAGCGCGTCTCCATTTTCGAGGTGACGCCGGCCGTTTGCAGCTTGCGCATCACCACCCAGGCGCAAATCTCGTCGAGCAGCACGCTCTGAATGCCGCCGTGCAGCGTGTTGAGCCAGCCTTGGTAGTTCGGCGTGGGTTGCCAGAGGCTCACGATGTCGTCGCCGTCCTCAAAAAACTCCATTTTCACGCCGAAAGGGTTGCATGGCGCACAGCCAAAGCAGTTGTAGCCGTCGAGATGTACGAAGGGATTTATTATCTTTTTCATTTCTGATGAGTAAACGAGTGAATAAAGTAGGGGCGTTTTGCAAAACGCCCGCCGGTAAACAAGTTCCCTTAAATAAAATTAGAAAGGCCAGAACACGGGGATGAGCCAGATGCTCAATGCCATGACGATGAGGTTGAGCGGCAGGCCTATCTTGATGAAATCGCCGAAGCGGTAGTTACCCACGCCTTGCACAATCAGGTTTGTCTGATAGCCGATAGGCGTGCAGAAACTGGCGGAAGCGGCCACGCAGATGCAAACTATGAAAGGCATGGGACTGACCCCGAGATGCTGCGCCATGGATATGGAGATGGGGAATGCCAGTGCGGCGGCGGCATTGTTGGTCATCAGTTCCGTGGCGACGCTCGTGATGAAAAACACCACGCCGAGCAGCACGTAGCTGCCGTGCTCCCTGCTAAGTCCCACGGCCCACGAAGCCACGGCATCGGCCATGCCGGAATTTTGCATCGCCTTGCTGATAGCGAAGGCTGAGGCTATGGTGATGAGAATGTCCCAGGAGATAAATTTCGTGTACTTGCGGGCGGGGAAGATGTTCATCACCGCCATAACCACCGTAACTACGCAGACGAAGAAGAACATGTCGAACTTCATGCCCGGCACCAGCCCTTGCGCCCACGGCAACTCGCCGATGGCCGCGCCGAATATCATGAGCGCGAGCAGCACGATGGTAAACCAGCGCTTCTTGCGCCCCATCTCGGGTTCCTTCTGGCGGGTGTCGGCCACGAGCAGGAAGAAAGACGAGTCGCCCCAGTTGCGCATAAATTTGTCATCGGCCAGCACCACCACCGTGTCGCCTTCGCGGAAATGCTCCTTGCGCATGTCGTGCATGAGGAGGGTCTGGCCGTTGCGCTTGAGCTCCAAGAGGGAGGCGCCATATTTTTCTTTGAAATCGAAATCGAAGATGCGCTTGTTGATGGCGGGGAAGCGTGCGCCGAGCACCAGTTCCACGCGGAAGTATTTGGAATTGGGGTTCTCCTGCTCCAAATCGCCGCGCTCCTCGCGCCGCGCCGGCAGCAGGTATTTGGCGGCGATGATGATGTAGGCCGTGCCGACAAGGGCGATGATTACGCCGATTTTTCCCAACTCAAACATATTCAGCCCGCGCAGCCCGAGCGTGGGATTTGCGGCGGCTTCATCGAGTGCCATGCCGTGGACCACGAGATTTGTGGACGTGCCGATCAGCGTGCAAAGCCCGCCGAGAATGGTGGCAAACGACAGCGGGATGAGCAGCTTCGTGGCGGGTATGCCCACGCGCTCCGCCCAACGCTTCACCATAGGGGCGAAGATGACCACCACGGGCGTATTGTTGAGGAAGGCCGAGATGAACGATACCATCGGCATCATGCTGATCAATGCCTTGCGCTCGCCGCAGCGTTTGGCGGGTAGCAGGCGGTAGAGCATCTTTTCCAGCAATCCCGAACGCCGCACCCCCTCGCTCACGAGAAAGAGCAGCGCAACGGTAATCATGCCTTTGTTGGAAAAGCCTGCCACTACCTCCGACGGGGACAGGATGCCGGCGCAGAGGAACACCACGGCGCCGGAAAACAATATCAGCCCCGGGCGCAGCCACTCCTTGATGAGTGCCACGAGCAGCAGCACCACGACAACGGTTACGAATATGGCGGATGGACTCATGCTTTAAAATATTATTTCTTAGGCGCAACTATAAAATACGGATTGTGCAAATCCTCCTTGTTGTAGCGCAGCGGCTGCCCGTTCCTGGCATCCGTGACGCTGCAGCCGGCGGCTTCGGCCACTGCCTGCCCCGCCGCCGTGTCCCACTCCATGGTGGGCGCGAGGCGCGGGTAAACGTCGGCCTCGCCCTCTGCCACAAGGCAGATTTTCAGCGAACTGCCCGCCGAGCGCAGCTCCACGTCGCCATGCTCGCTGCGCATTCGCGCCACGAATTGCTCGGTTTCTTCGTTGAGGTGCGACCGCGAGGCCACCACCACGAACGCGCTGCCGCCCATTCTCTTTGACGCGCCACCTTTCAGGGGCAATTTTTCGCAACTCACGGGTTCAAAATCCTCTCCGAGCGTTTTGCGGAAAGCCTCGCTCTCATCAGCGCAGACGATGCCTGTATACAGTTGGCGGCGTGCCGGCACATAGATGGCGCCCACTACGGGGCTGCCTTCGTGGCAGAGCGCGATGTTGACGGTAAACTCGCCGTTGCGTTTTAGAAACTCCTTCGTGCCGTCCAGCGGGTCCACGATCCACATCGTTTCCACGTCTTTGCGTTCTGCGTATTCGGCGTGCCGCCCCTCTTCGCTCAATATGTGAAACGGTGTTTCACGCAGATAGCTGCAAATCACGGCGTGCGCCTTGCGGTCGGCCAGCGTCAGGGGCGAATTGTCCGCCTTGCGCTCTACCTCCCAGTCGGTTTCGGGGCTTTCATATACTTCCATGATGGCCTGTCCTGCCTTGACGGCGGCCTCGGCTGCCAAGTCGGCGTATGCTTTCAGTTGCGAGAGAGTCATATATATATAATATTGTGTGTCTTTGTTTTTGAAAAATCATTCGTCCTTCTTTGCCTCCAGCCTTATCCCCACGTCCGTGATGCCCGGCAAGAGGTCTTGCCGCATGATGTGGTTGATGCAGATGCGCGCGCTGTCGCCTTTGGCGAGTTGGCGCACGGGCAGGGCAAATTCGTACTGGTTGAGCGCAACGCCCTTGCCGGAGGCATCGCCGGCAGGCGTGGCGAGGGTGCATTGCAGGGTGTCGATAATTGTTTGTCCCGACGCCCATTCCTGCTTCACCGTGAGCCATAGTTCCCGGAAAGGGTAGGGCACGGTGTTCGAGGTGCGCAGTCCGAGCTGCAAGGCGTATGCGCCGCCCTGTTCCAAGGGTGGCACGCACAAAACCACCGTGTCGCCCGAGACCCATCCGTCCACCGGCACATTGCCATACTGATAGGCGGCGGCATCGCGGCGGCAGCCCGCAGCCAATGCGGCAAGCAGGCCTAAGAATAGGGCGAAAAATATTTTCAAACTATGGAAACGCATACTTTTCTACGTGCAAATGTACGACTTATTTATAAAACAGACACGGTGTAAGAATAACGAAAAAGTCTGTATGTGTAAACTGCCTGGAAGGCAGTACGGAGCGAAGCGACGATAACCGGGCACGAAGTGCTCGGCTGGGTGTAATAAGATGATTGTGCCTGGAAGACACTACGCTATAGGACGTGCACCTTACACATCACCACAGGCGTACTGCCTTCCAGGCAGAACCATGCGATAGCCCCTGAAGGGTGTGTCAAAATAAATATTGTTGCAGATGTATCCCCTGTAAGGGGAAAATAA
>JBJEAH010000251.1:0-22779 GCA_051868815.1 Alloprevotella sp. | reverse complement strand
GCTCCGAAGGCGAGGGAGGGGACGCTAAAATTGCACTTCTATCTTGAAAGTATATGGCGTTTTTTGACTGCAAAGTTCACAAGCAAAAACGTCATGTAAAAGTCGGCTTGTTTCGGATGGTTACTGAAAAACGCACCGCCCAATCAGGCTGTGCGTTTTCTTTTGCTGTGTCTTATTCCGAAAAATAACTCTTCGGCAGCGGGCGGCAATTATAGCAGGACGCCATCGCCTCGCCATAGGCTCCGGCCGAACGGAAAGCGATGAGGTCGCCGCGCAGAGTAGGGGGCAGGAGTTCGTCGCGGCTGAACACATCGCTGCTCTCGCAGATAGGACCTACCACATCGTAGGGCTGGAGCGCAGCCTCGGGGCGCGTGGCGGCGGTGAGGTTTTCCGTGAAATGGTGCGAGCCGTACATGGCGGGGCGGATAAGGTCAGTGAAACCGGCATCGACAATGACGAACTTGCGGCTGCGGCCTTCTTTCACGTAGAGCGTACGGGCTATGAGCGTACCGCATTGCCCCACGATGCTGCGCCCAAGCTCGAAATGCAACTGACAGCCGGCGGGCAGGCGAAGTTCGTGGCGGAAGATATTGAAATACTTTTCAAAAGGCGGAACCGGGTTCTCCTTGGGATGCACATAGTCGATGCCAAGGCCGCCCCCCACGTTGACGCTCGCCGTAGTAATGCCTGCGTCGGCAAGTTCGATGAGCAGATTGTTGATGTAGCGGCAAAGCGTCACGTAGACCTCTAAGTCTTGGATTTGGCTGCCGATGTGGAAATGCAGGCCTGCATATTCTACCGACGTCAACTCTTGTGCGCGGCGAATGGCGGGCAGTAAATCTTCAGGAGCCAGCCCGAATTTGTTCTCGCTAAGGCCGGTGGTGATTTTGGCATGCGTGTGCGCATCGATATTCGGGTTTATGCGGAATGCCACTCGGGCAGTGACGCCCTCCTGTGCGGCGAGTGCGTTGATGTTTTCGAGTTCGGGGCGGCTCTCCACGTTGAAACAAGAAATGCCTGTGCGGAGCGCAGTGACGATCTCCGAATCACTCTTTCCTACGCCTGCAAACACGATTTTCTCTGACGGTATGCCGGCGGCAGCTGCTGCGCTCACCTCGCCGCCTGAAACGCAGTCCGCGCCCAGTCCGGCGGCAGCAATGGTTTGCAGGATGCGGGGATTGAAATTTGCCTTTACGGCATAGTGTACGTGAAACTCGGGATTGTTTTTCGTGCAACGCTTCACCTCGTCGAGCGTACGGCGCAACAGGGCGAGGTCGTAATGATAATACGGCGTTTCAAGGCTATTGAAGTCCATTGTTTTTATGTTTGAGTAAATAACTTGTTGGTGAAAGAAAGGGGCGCATTGTTTCGCGCCCCGGTATAGTATTCATTAAATATAATGCTGCGCAAAGTGCCTGGAAGGCACTACGGAGCGTAGCGATGATAACCGGGGACGAAGTCCTCGGATAGGCGCATAGATGTCGATGTGCCTGGGAGGCACTACGCCATAGGACAGGCACTTTACACATAGCCACAGGCGTACTGCCTTCCAGGCAGAAAGTTTGCAATTGTTGCTCCCGAGGACTTCGTCCCCGGTTACTATCGCTTCGCTCTGTACTGCCTTCCAGGCAGTTAATACCTTGACCATGCTATTTGCCTAATCCTATTTTACGTGACTATATATATAAATATTGTGTCATTCTTTTTCGCCGAACAGCTGACGGCTGAGGGCGCAAAGTGCTGCCTTCTTGTCGTCCTTGCTGATAAGGAACGAGATGTTGTGCTCGCTGCCGCCGTAAGAGATCATGCGCACGGGGATTTCCTTGAAGGCTTCAATAATTTCAGAAGCCACGCCGATGCGCTCGCCCGTAAGGTCGCCCACAACGCAAACGATGCACATGTCTTCGTCCACCTCGACCGCGCCGTATTTCTTCAACTCTTCGAGAATGGGCACGATGCGGCTCTTGTTGTCGATGCTGAGCGAAACGCCCACCTCGGAGGTCGTGACCATGTCGATGCTCGTGTTGTAGGTTTCAAAGATTTCAAACACCTTGCGCAGGAATCCCGTGGCGAGGAGCATACGTGAGGAAACGATTTTGATGGCAGTGATGTTGTCCTTCGCAGCAACCGCCTTAATCGTGCCACGGCGCATCTCGTTGTTGATAAGCGTTCCCGGCGCTTGCGGGTCCATGGTATTGAGCAGACGCACGGGCACGCCGGCGTAGCGGGCGGGCTGAATGCACGTGGGGTGCAGGATCTTCGCGCCAAAATAGGCCAACTCGGCTGCTTCCTCGAAGTTGAGTTGGCGCACAGGCGTGGTGTGCTCCACGATGCGCGGGTCGTTGTTGTGCATGCCGTCGATATCCGTCCATATCTGGATTTCCTCGGCGCCTACCGCCGCGCCAATCAGGCAGGCGGTATAGTCTGAACCGCCGCGCTGCAGGTTGTCGATTTCTCCCTTGCGGTTGCGCGTGATGAAGCCCTGCGTGAGATAGATTTCATAGCCCGGCTGCTTTTTGAGAATGTCTTTAAGATGCTCTTTGATGTAGTGCAGGTCGGGTTCGCCGTTTTCATCAATCATCATGTAGTCGAGCGCGGGGATAAGCGTGGCTTTGATGCCTTGCTCCTGCAAGTAAGCGATGACCATGTTTGTGCTCATCAGTTCGCCCTGCGCGAGGATTTCCTTTTCCAACTCGGGCGTATATTCTCGGCTCACCATCGTGAGCAGGTTGTCGAACGTGCCGAGGAGGAACTGCATTGTGCGCTCCGCAAACTCGGGCTTGGCGTGGAGGTTGCCCACGTGCTCTTTGTAGATGTGGCGCAGGCGGTTGATGCAGACGTTTGCCGCCTCGCGGTTGTTCTTTTTAAGATATGAGGCAATCTCGACCAAAGCATTTGTCGTGCCTGACATGGCCGAGAGCACCACGATTTTTTGCTTGCCGTCGTTGATGAGGGCGGACACCTCTTTCATTCTTTGCGGCGAGCCTACGGACGTGCCGCCGAATTTAAGGACTTTCATATTTTGGAACTTAGTTGTTTTTATTTTCTTCTTCCAACTCAATGGGAGCATTGTATTCGTTGGTCACTTCCTGCAACTTGCCGTCCTCGCAGTTGTAGACAATGCCGGGGAAAAGCTGCAAGAGGTTGAGGTTGTGGGTAATCATCACCACGGCCGTGCCTTGCTGGCGAATGGTCTGCAAGATGCTGACGATGCGCTTGCTGGTCTCGAAGTCGAGGTTGCCTGTCGGTTCGTCGGCCAATATGATTTCGGGTTTGTTGAGCAGGGCGCGGGCGATGCAGACGCGCTGCTGCTCGCCGCCGGAAAGTTCGTGGGGAAACTTATGCGCCTTTTCCTCCATGCCTACCAGTTGCAGCACCTCAGAGATACGGGCGTCGCGCTCCTTGCGGGGTTTGCCCGTGGCTTTAAGCACGAAGTAGAGATTGTCGTAAACGGTGCGGTCGCGCAGGAGTTGGAAATCCTGGAACACCACTCCGAGGCGGCGGCGAAGGTCTGGCAGATGCTTGCGCTTGAGCCGCAGCAGGTCGTAGCCGAGCACTTCGGCGTGGCGCGTATCGCCGACATCCTTTTTCTTTTTCGGCGGTAGGGGCAGTTCGCCATATAAGGTCTTGAGCAGCGAGCTCTTTCCCGCGCCCACGGGGCCTACAATATATATAAAGTCTCCCGCACCTACGCGGAAATCTGCGCTTTCCACGACGCACAGGTCGTCGTGGCAGATATTGATGCCTTTGAGTTCGATGAGCATATTCCCAATATGGTTTTAATCAAGTTTGAGCACGGCGAGGAAAGCCTTTTGCGGCACTTGCACGTTGCCGATTTCCTTCATGCGCTTCTTGCCTCGCTTCTGCTTTTCAAGGAGTTTGCGCTTACGGCTAATGTCGCCGCCGTAGCACTTTGCGGTCACGTCCTTGCGCACCTGCTTCACCGTTTCGCGTGCAATGATTTTCGCGCCGATGGCCGCCTGGATAGCGATGTCGAACTGCTGTCGCGGCAGCAATTCTTTGAGTTTCTCGCAGATGCGTCTGCCGAAGGTGACGGAATTATCCACGTGGGTCAGCGTGGAGAGTGCGTCCACGGGTTCTCCGTTCAGCAGTATGTCGAGTTTTACAAGTTTTGACGGACGGAACTCCAGGGGATGATAGTCGAAGGAAGCGTAGCCTTTCGACATAGATTTGAGCTTGTCGTAAAAGTCAATGACAATCTCGGCAAGAGGCATATCATAATAAAGCTCCACACGGTCGCCCGACACGTACTCCTGCTTCACCAGTTCGCCGCGCTTGCCGAGGCAGAGCGTCATGATGTTGCCGATAAAGTCGGTCTTCGTGATAATCGAGGCGCGAATGTAGGGTTCCTCGATGTGGTCGATTTCCGTGGCCTCGGGCATGCCGGCAGGATTGTGCACCTCCTTTTTATTGCCGTGCTTGTCGTAGACAAAATAACTTACGTTGGGCACGGTGGTGATGACGTTCATGTTGAACTCGCGGTCGAGGCGTTCCTGCACGATTTCCATGTGCAGCAATCCGAGGAAGCCGCAGCGGAAGCCGAAGCCGAGGGCAACGGAACTTTCGGGCGTGAAACTTAGCGAAGCGTCGTTGAGTTGGAGTTTTTCGAGACTGGCACGCAGTTGCTCGAAGTCTTCTGTCTCTACCGGATAAACGCCGGCGAAGACCATCGGCTTCACTTCTTCAAAGCCCGCAATTGCTTCCTTGCACGGACGCTCTACGGTGGTAATCGTGTCGCCCACCTTTACTTCCGTTGCGGTCTTGATGCCGCTCACGATGTAGCCCACGTCGCCGCAGCCGAGCATCTTGCGCGGCGAGAGGTTCATCTTGAGCACGCCCACCTCGTCGGCGGAATATTTTTTTTGCGTATTGACAAAAAGCACGTCTTCGCCTTGGCGGATTGAGCCGTTCACGATTTTGAAATACGCGATGATACCTCGGAAAGGATTGAACACGGAGTCGAAAATCAGGGCTTGCAGCGGCGCGTCCTCATCGCCGACGGGCGCGGGAATACGCTCCACAACGGCGCGAAGAATCTCGTCAACGCCCTGACCCGTACGGCCGGAGGCGCGGATAATCTCTTCGCGCTTGCAGCCGAGCAGTTCAATGATTTCATCTTCCACCTCCTCGGGCATAGAGTTCGGCATGTCGCACTTGTTGAGTACGGGGATAATTTCGAGGTCGTGCTCTATGGCCATATATAAATTGGAGATTGTCTGCGCCTGAACGCCCTGCGTGCTGTCTACCACGAGCAGGCAGCCCTCGCAGGCGGCGATGCTGCGCGACACCTCGTAGGAAAAGTCCACGTGCCCCGGGGTGTCGATAAGGTTGAGCCTATAAGTCTCGCCGTCCAACTGGTAATCCATCTGTATCGCGTGGCTTTTGATAGTTATGCCGCGTTCGCGCTCCAAATCCATATCGTCCAGCATTTGCCCTTCGGTCACTTCGATGGTTTTTGTACGTTCAAGCAGACGGTCTGCCAGTGTGCTTTTGCCGTGGTCGATATGGGCAATGATGCAAAAGTTACGGATATTCTTCATTTATATATAATATGGTGTGGGGAGGTTATGGGTAAAAAGGGTAGGGGCGTAGTTTATGCGCCCGGAATGGGGTTTGATGGTTGGGAAACTCATTCTGAAATGTCCCCTGAAAGGGGAAAATAAATCAGCGTAGGGGCTTGCCCCTACGCAAGGCGTTTCCTGATCCGATTGCCCCTGTAAGGGGCTTATAGTTATAAAGTTTCTAATTATTAGCCCCTTTCAGGGGCAATCAGAACTATACGTTCCTACACAGGGGCAAGCCCCTGCGCTATTTTATTATGCCCTTTCAGGGCAGGTTTTCAAAACTTTTCGGCCTCGTCAAAGCTTACGGCGTGCTGCAAATCCTTTTCGGAGAGCAGAAGTTCCTGCGGATTTGTAATGGGCCAGGCAATGCCGATTTTCGGATCGTCGTAGCGAATGGAACATTCGGCCTGCGGCGCATAGACGTTATCCACCTTATAAGTGAAAACGGCCGTGTCGGAAATTACTTGGAAACCGTGGGCGAAGCCTCGGGGGATAAACAGCTGGCGCTTGTTCTCGGCGCTCAGTTCCACCATTACGTACTTGCCGAACGTGGGGGAATCCTTGCGCAAGTCCACGGCCACGTCCACTACCGTGCCTTGCAGCACGCGCACGAGCTTTGCCTGCGAAAACTCTCCCTTTTGGAAATGCAGGCCGCGCAGCACGCCGCGCGACGACATGGACTGATTGTCCTGCACAAAGTTCACTTCGTGGCCGATATGCTCATTGAAGTCGGACGCACGCCAAGTTTCCATAAAGTAGCCGCGTGCGTCGGCAAATACTTTCGGCTCGCAAACCCAAACGTCGGGTATTTCGGTCTTGATATAATTCATATCCTAAAAATTTTAGGGGATAAGGAGTTTAATGTTATCGTTTGCCTCGGTAGGCTCTGCGCGGAGCACGCCCGGCTTTGGCTGATCGGCGGGGAGTTCCATGAGATAGTCGCAGATGTTATCCTCGAGATATTTATGGATGGCGCGTTTCAGCGAGCGTGCGCCGTATTTGCTGTCGAAGCCCTTGGCCACGAGGAAGCGGCGGGCGGCCTCTGTGACTTCGAGCTGTAGGGGCACGTTGTCGAGGCGTTTCTGCAAGGCGCGTATTTCGAGGTCGGCAATTTCGAGCGCGTTGTCGGCGGTGAGGGGGTGGAACATCACGATGTCGTCGAGGCGGTTGAGAAATTCGGGGGCGAACTGCTTGCTCAATGCCTTCATCACGATGCTTTCTGCCTGCTCGGCCGTGGCCTCATGGCTGCTGTTGAAGCCCACGCCGCTGCCGAAGTCTTTCAGCTGGCGCGTGCCGCTGTTGGACGTCATTATAATAATTGTGTTGCGGAAGTCGGCCGTCACGCCGTTGCCGTCAGTCAGGCGTCCTTCGTCCATAACCTGCAAAAGCGTGTTGAACACATCGGGGTGCGCCTTCTCGATTTCGTCGAGCAGAACTACGGAGTAGGGGTGGCGGCGCACTTTTTCGGTGAGTTGTCCGCCCTCTTCGTAGCCCACGTATCCCGGAGGCGCGCCCACGAGGCGGCTCACGCTGTATTTTTCGCCGTATTCGCTCATGTCCATGCGTATGAGCGCGTCCTTGCTGCCGAACATCCATTCGGCGAGGCACTTCACGAGGTGCGTCTTGCCCACGCCCGTCGGGCCTACAAAGAGGAACGTGCCGATGGGACGCTCTGCGCCTTTCAGTCCGAGGCGGCTGCGCGTTATGGAGCGCACCACGCGCTCTATGGCCTTATCTTGGGCGATGACCTTGCTGCGCAAAGCGTCTTTCATGCCCCGCAGACGGTCTTCCTCGCTACGTGTCACGCGTTCCACGGGCACGCCGCTCATGATGCTTACCACGGCAGCCACTTGTTCCTCGTCTACCACAGAGGGACTTTGCGATGCTTCTGCCTCCCATTCCTTGACGAGTTCGGCGAGCTGTTTCTCGGCTTCCGCCATCCGGTCGCGCAGATTGGCGGCCTTTTCATAGTCCTGCGCTTGCGCGGCAGCGTTCTTCTGCTGTTTCAGTTCTGCCACCTCGCGCTCTTTCTGCAAGATGTTTTCGGGCGTGCCCGACGACGAGAGGTGCACGCGGCTGCCCGCTTCGTCGAGCGCGTCGATGGCCTTGTCGGGCAGGGCGCGGTCGGTGAGGTAGCGGTTGGTGAGGCGCACGCAGGCCGCCAGGGCGGCGTCGGTGTAGTGCACATTGTGGTGCTGCTCGTAGCGGCTGCGCAGGTTTTGCAGGATTTGCAGCGTTTCGTCCGCCGTGGCGGGCTCGAGCTGTATCTTCTGGAAACGGCGTTCCAATGCGCCGTCCTTTTCGATGGTTTTGCGGTATTCGTTGATGGTGGTCGCGCCGATGCACTGCACTTCGCCGCGCGCCAAGGCCGGTTTCAGGATATTGGCGGCATCGAGACTGCCCGGCGCAGAACCGGCTCCGATAATCGTGTGTATCTCATCGACGAAGAGAATAATCTCATCGTGCTTCTTGAGTTCTTCGATGAGTTTGCGCAGACGCTCCTCAAACTGTCCGCGATACTGCGTGCCGGCCACGATGGCCGCCATGTCGAGGGCTACGATGCGCTTGCCCGAAAGCACGCGCGGGGCCTTTCCTCCGGCGATGCGCTGCGCCAGTCCTTCCACCACTGCGCTCTTGCCCACGCCGGGGTCGCCGATGAGTATCGGGTTGTTCTTCTTGCGGCGGCAGAGGATTTGCACCATGCGCTCCGTTTCGCGCTCGCGTCCCACCACGGGATCCAGTCCGCCCTTGGCGGCTATGGCGGTGAGGTCGGTGCCGAAATGGTCGATGACGGGCGTGTCGGTCTTTTCCTTGGTGCGCGTGCCTGCCGGCTGCTGGCTGCCTGCGGCCTTGCCGGAGGAGGCGAAGTCTTCGGGCGGCAGGTCGTCGGCATCGTCGTTGTCAATGCCAAACGTGCTTTTGGGGAGTTCCACGCCGAGGCGTTCGCATACGTTTTCGTAGGTCATGCCGCCCTTTTCGAGCAGGCGGCCGGCGGCGTTGTGCTTTTCGCGGAGCATGGTCAGGAGGATATGCTCCACTCCGGCGGCGCTTTTGCCCGTGCGGCGCGCCTCGAGCGCGGCGAGGCGCACGAGGTTGGACGCTTCCTGATTGAGCGCGGAGGTTTCGTCGTGCTTCGGTTCGTAGGCGGCCAATGCCTTTTGCATTTCCACGCGGCGGCGCAGGGCCTCCGATGCTTCCAGCAGCAGTGCCTCTGCATTTATTCCCCACGAGGTGAGCATGCGCTTCACTTTCGATGTGGCGAGCATGGCCACGAGCAGGCAGAGCGGCGACACTTCGCGCAGCTGTGCCCGTTGCGCCACGTCGCAACTTATTTCGATGATGTTTTTGAGGTCTTCCGAGATACTAAAACTTTTCATTTCAAATAGTTCTCCTTAAATTTTTGTGACTAATACCAAATGTTTTTTCGGGCGTACGCATACACGCCAGCCTTCCCAGGTCTTACGGGTAGGGGCGTTTTGCAAAACGCCCGGTATATGGTTGACTGCAATAGTTAAGCCATTGCAAAACGCCCCTACTCGTGAGGCCTTAATCGCATTTCTATTAAATTTGATTTATTCAACTAACGCGCTTTATATATATTATTGTGCAAAGTTACGCATTTGCACGGAAAGAAAAGCGTGTCGGCGGCGAAAAGTAAGGCTTTTCTTATAAGAAAATGCAGATTTTGCAGACGGAAAGGCGGGGAGGCGGAGCAAAAAAGCGCGAAACTTCTTAACTTTGCGGCAAAATTTTTACCTCTTAGTTTTTCCGATGAAATCAGCAGAAATTGTGATGCCGGCAACCCTCGTTGCCTATTTTCTCCTCCTTATTTTTATCTCGCGCCGCGTAAGCCGCAAGGGCGCGGGCTGCGGCAATGACGACTTTTTTCGCGCCGGGCACAGTTCGCCCTGGTGGATGGTGGCCGTGGGCATGGTGGGGGCAAGCATTTCGGGCGTGACCTTCATGTCAGTGCCCGGCTGGGCGGCGGCTACGGGCATGACCTATCTGCAAATGTGCCTAGGTTTCATTCCCGGCTACCTGCTTGTGGCATTCGTGCTGCTGCCCGTATATTATAAATTGCGTCTGACGAGCATTTACACCGTCCTGGCCGACCGCCTCGGCAAGCATTCCCACCGCACGGGCGCGGCATTCTTCGTGCTCAGCAAACTCACGGGGGCTGCGGCGCGGCTCTTTCCCGTTTGCCTCGTGCTCGACACCTTCGTTACGCGCCCGCTGCTCCGCGCGTCGGGCTTTGCATTTGGCAATACGCTGACCCTTTGCCTCACCGCCCTTGCCCTTTTAGGCTTGATGTGGGGCTACACGCGGCGCGGCGGCATCAAGGTGCTGGTACGTACGGATATGCTGCAAACAGTCTGCATGCTGGGTGCGGCAATCGCCATTGCGCTCGCCGTAATCGCCGCGCCGCAAATGGGGTGGGGCACAGTGGCGGAATTATGGCGCGGAAGCGAGATGACACGCGTGTTCGACTGGGACTGGAGCCATACCACAAACTTTTGGCGGCAGTTTGTCAGCGGCATGTTCATCGTGGTGGTGATGACGGGACTTGACCAAGACATGATGCAAAAGAACCTGACCTGCAAAGATTTGCGCTCGGCGCAAAAAGAGATGTGTCTCTACGGCACGGCCTTCCTGCCCGTGAATTTCCTCTTCCTCTTTCTGGGCGTGCTGCTCTATACGTTTTGCGCCCGCACGGGCATTGACCTGCCGCAGAGCGGCGACGAGTTGCTGACCGCCGTGGTGGCGAGCGGCGCGTTGGGGTGGGGCGTTTGCATCGCCTTTGCCATCGGACTTTCCGCCGCTGCCTTTTCGAGCGCCGACTCGGCGCTGACCGCGCTCACTACGACTATTTGCATCGACCTCCTAAGAGTGGAAAACCGCGACGGACTGTCCGCCTCCGAGCAAGTGAAAATCCGTCGCCGCGTGCATATCTGCGTGGTTGCAGCCGTGGTGCTCATGTTACTGGCATTCAGGCTTGTAGGCGATGCCACCAGTCTGATTAACGCAATCTACGTAATCGCCTCATACACCTACGGCCCGCTGCTCGGCCTCTTTGCTTACTGTCTGTTTGTAAAGCACCCGGCGGTGCGCGACCGCTATGTTCCTGTCGTTTGCATCGCCGCGCCGATTGTCTGCCTCGTTTTAGACCTGAACTCGCAGCAATGGTTTGGCTACAAATTCGGTTATGAATTGCTCTTGCTCAACGGATTGATTACGTTTGGCGGGTTGATGGCGTTGAGGAAATAGTCACCCAACGAGTTTTAATAAATAAAACTGTTGGCAACACTTTTTGGGATTTGGCGCAACGGGGAAAAATCGCTAAATTTGCCTTGCAAGCAGGAAGAGCGCGGCGCGCCGCACTTCCTGCTTTTGTTTTACCCGCAACTATCAGCAAGAACGTAAAAATTATCAGCATGCTCGTCAAAATTATCTCCTTGATCGTGAAAATTATCTTATAGGATAGTTTTTACGGCCATATAGGATAGTTGAAACGATGTTACCAAATCGTTTGAATTTTCTGCCAGAAAATTTTTTGCAAGCCCGTCAGTGTTATATTTCCCTAAACTTTCAAAATTTCCGAGAAAGCGGAAGCGTAAAAATTGCAAACGGAAAAATCACGCTCTGCGCAGAAAGTGAACTGGCGATAACGTTTGTTTGCGATTGGGGAAACGGGGGCAAAGATTATGTTTTGCATTGCGTGCCTGGAAGGCACTACGGAGCGCAGCGACGATAACCGGGCACGAAGTGCTCGGATAGGCGAATTGATGATGATGTGCCTGGAAGGCACTACGCCATTGGACCTGTATGGCAGTACGCTTGTGGCAATTTATAAAGAGCTTGTCCTTCGGCGTAGTGCCTTCCAGGCACATCTTACCGTCCTCGTTGATCCGGACACTGCGTGCCCGGTTACCGTCGCTGCGCTCCGTAGTGCCTTCCAGGCACTTAGTATAAGGCACTACGCCACAGGACCTGTAACTTTTCTTCCTCTACAAAAATTTCCCCAAATACATACCAATCCCAATTATCCGCGCATTTAATTAGAATTGCAATTATGTTTAATAGAAATTTGAAATTAGGGTGATTATAGAGAAAACCACGAGAAAATTACATTATTGGCTAACTTTTTATTTACTTTGCAGTAGGAAAAACCGCAAACACGAAGAAAAAGCACACATATAATAGTATGAACAAGATTATCAGCAAGGAACAGTTTTCGGAAAAAGTGTTCCGCTTTGAAGTTGAAGCACCCCTGATTGCCCGTTCGCGACGCGCCGGGCATTTTGTCATTGTACGCGTAGGCGAAACCGGCGAACGCATCCCGCTCACCATTGCCGCAGCCGACAAAGAGCAAGGCACCATATCGCTCGTGGTGCAAAACGTGGGTCTTTCCTCACAGAAACTTTGCGCCCTCGAAGCCGGCGACTACATTACCGACGTTGTGGGACCGCTCGGACGGGCCACGCACATCGAGAATTTCGGAACGGTGGTCTGTGCCGGCGGCGGCGTGGGCGTTGCCCCGATGCTGCCTATCGTGCAAGCATTGAAAGAGGCGGGTAACCGCGTTGTGACGGTTTTGGCTGCAAGAACCAAAGACCTGATTCTCTTTGAGAAAGAGATGCGCAGTTTGAGCGATGAAGTAATCATTATGACCGACGACGGAAGCTACGGCGACAAAGGACTGGTCACGGAGGCCATAGAGCGCGTCATCAAGCGCGAAAAGGTGGACAAATGCTTTGCCATCGGCCCGGCCATTATGATGAAATTCGTATGCCTCCTGACGCAAAAATACCAGATTTCAACGGACGTTTCGCTCAATACTATCATGGTGGACGGCACGGGTATGTGCGGCGCCTGCCGTATCTCTGTGGGCGGTCAAACGAAGTTTGTCTGCGTGGACGGGCCCGAGTTTGACGGGCATCAGGTTGATTTCGACGAAATACTCAAGCGCCTTGCCGCCTTCCGCAAGGAGGAACGCGAAGAACTGGAACGTTGGAACGAGAGCCACGCACACGAAGATGCCTCGCGCGATGCCGAATGGCGCAAAGAGCTCCGCCTTTCCGTAAAACCCAAGGAGCGCATGGCGCAAGCGCGCTGCACGATGCCGGAACTTGAACCGAGCTACCGCGCCCGCCAGTTGCGCGAGGAAGTGAACCAGGGACTTTCGGTGGAAACGGCGCAAATGGAAGCCCGCCGCTGCCTCGACTGCAACAATCCCGGCTGTGTGCAGGGCTGCCCCGTGGGCATCGACATTCCCCGCTTCATCAAGCATATTGAAAAAGGAGAATTTGTAAAAGCCGCGCACGCCATTAAGGAAACCAGCACGCTGCCCGCCGTCTGCGGGCGCGTATGTCCGCAGGAAAGGCAATGCGAATCGCGCTGCATACATCTTAAGACTGGCGGCAAGGCTGTGGCTATCGGCTATCTGGAACGCTTTGCGGCCGACTACGAGCGCGAGCACTGCGTAGTAGAGCCTATCCGCCCCACCCTGCGGCGCGGTGTGAAAGTGGCCGTGGTGGGTTCGGGACCTGCCGGGCTTTCGTTTGCCGGTGAAATGACCAAGCGCGGCTACGACGTTACCGTTTTCGAGGCGCTGCACGAAATCGGCGGGGTGCTTAAATATGGTATCCCCGAGTTCCGTTTGCCCAACAAGATTGTAGATGCCGAAATCAACATGCTCGTTAAGAGCGGCGTGACTTTCGTGAAAGACTGCATCGTGGGCAAGACCGTGAGCATAAAAGAACTGGAAGAACAGGGCTTTGCCGGCATCTTCGTGGCCTCCGGTGCAGGTCTGCCCAACTTTATGGGCATTCCCGGCGAAAATGCCATCAATATCCTTTCAAGCAACGAGTACCTGACGCGCGTGAACCTTATGGACGCTTCCAATCCCGACAGCGACACGCCCGTGCCAAGGGGTAAAAACGTGGCTGTCATCGGCGGCGGCAACACGGCCATGGACGCCGTGCGCACTGCCCTGCGCCTCGGTGCGGAGAAAGCCTTTATCGTGTACCGCCGCTCGGAGGAAGAAATGCCGGCGCGCGTGGAAGAAGTGCACCATGCCAAGCAGGAAGGCGTTGAGTTCCTCACCCTGCACAACCCCATAGAATATATTGCCGACGAGCAAGGGCGCGTCAAAGAGATTGTGCTGCAACAGATGGAACTTGGCGAGCCCGACGCTTCCGGCCGCCGCCGCCCCGTGCCCGTTGAAGGCGGCGTGGTGCGCGTGGCTGCCGACCTCGTCATCGTGAGCATCGGCGTATCGCCCAATCCCATAGTGCCGAGTTCTGTGGAAGGCTTGGAGCTGGGTCGCAAAGGCACAATCGCCGTGAGCGAAAAGATGCAATCGTCCATCCCTACCCTCTTCGCCGGCGGCGACATCGTGCGCGGCGGCGCGACCGTGATTCTCGCCATGGGCGACGGCAAGCAAGCCGCTGCTTCAATGGACGAATATCTGCAAAACAAGTAATAGCATAACGGCTGATATGCAGGGACTTTATGCTATATTGCTATTGGTTTGCTCCAATATATTCATGACCTTTGCCTGGTACGGGCATCTGCGCCTGCAACAGACGGGCGTGAGCACGCACTGGCCGCTCATTTTGGTAATCCTCTTTTCTTGGGGCATCGCGTTCTTTGAGTATATGTGCCAAGTGCCGGCAAACCGTATCGGCATTATAGACAACGGCGGTCCGTTTAGTCTGATACAGCTGAAAGTCATACAGGAAGTGGTGTCGCTCATCGTGTTCACGGTGATAGTCACCCTTTTCTTCAGAGGCGAGCAGTTTCACTGGAACCACGTGGCGGCATTTATCTGCCTCGTGGCTGCCGTTTACTTCGTGTTCAGATAGCGGGCGATGCGATGAAATCAGCAGAAAAGAATGCCAAATCCTGCGAGCGGCGCATTTTGCACCGTGTGCGCGAGGCGGTGGCCGCCTATCGGCTCATCGAACCGGACGACCGCATTCTCGTGGCACTTTCGGGCGGCAAGGATTCTATGGCATTGCTGCATTTCCTATCCGTGATGCGCCGCAGTAACAACGGCACGTTTGACCTGCACGCCGTGCACGTGCGTATGGCAAACGTGGACTATCGCACGGACCTGCTGCAACTCAAAGAATATGCCGGGCAGCACGGCACGGGCTTCGAGATTCTTGATGCCTCCTTTGCACCTGATAAGAAGGAAGACCGCTCTGCCTGCTTCCTCTGTTCGTGGACGCGCCGCAAGACATTATTTAATTACGCGCAAGCCAACGGCTACAACAAAATTGCCTTGGGCCACCACCGCGACGATCTGCTACAAACGGCGATGATGAACCTTACTTTCAACGGTACGTTCGCTACCATGCCCGCGCGGCTCGCGATGGATAAATTTCCCATAACGCTCATTCGTCCGCTTTGCGCGGTAGACGAGGCCGATTTGCGCCTTTGGGCAGATTTCACCGAAGTAGTCGCCACCGTAAAGGCCTGCCCTTATGATCAAATAGGCAAGCGGCACGAAATACACGGCATTATGGAACAAATGCAGGCATTCAACCCCGAATTTCGCCAAAGCCTGTGGCACGCGCTCAATAAGGCGGGGAAAGTGTAAACTATTAAGAAAGAAATAAATGATAAACTATCAATTCTTTCCGCGTTCAATGGGCGTTACGCCGAGAATACGTGAAATCATCGACTGTTTTAAGAAAGTTGATGAGATGAAGCGTACTGACGCGCAACTAAAATCAAACGAGATGCTCGCTCTTCTCCGCCCGCATCTCGAGAAAATTGATTTTAAGGTGGAAAAAGGCAAAGCCGCAGGCGAACAAATATTTGTGCCTGTATTGTTTAGCGAAAACGACACAGTTGACAAATCTTTTGCAGCCGATGCTTTGAGCAACGACCATAAGATCGTAATAGAAGTAGAAGCAGGCAGAGCAGTTTTCAATAACCAGTTCCTTAAAGACATCTTCCAAGCCTGTATGATGTATGAGGTGGAATATCTTGTCCTTGCGGTATTGAACGAGCACGTTTATAAACCAAACGGGACAGAAAAAATACTTCGCGATTATCAATCCATAAAGACCTTTTTAGAAACCCTTTATGTGAGCAACCGCCTTAGGTTGCCATTGAAAGGCATCTTGCTGATAGGATATTAAGAATAACCATAAATCATCACAATGAATAACAATTTCCTAAAACCCCGCCTTGGGGTAATGCTTTTCCTTGAATTTGCCGTTTGGGGCGCGTATCTCACCTCTATGGGGCGCTATCTCGGCAACGTGGGCTTGGCCCAGCACATCGGCTGGTTCTACTCAGTGCAAGGTTTCGTGTCGATTTTCATGCCCGGACTTATGGGCGTTGTGGCCGACCGCTGGATACCGGCGCAAAGGCTCTTGGGCATCTGCCACCTCTTGGCCGGCCTCTTCATGGGCTCGGCGGCCTATTACGGCATGACGGCGGGCGCAAACGTGGAAATGACCACGCTGTTCACGCTCTACACGCTGAGCGTGGCGTTCTATATGCCGACCATCGCTTTGAGCAATTCCGTGGCTTTCACCGGGTTAATCAACGCCGGCATGGACACGGTAAAGGACTTCCCGCCCATTCGCGTGTTCGGCACAATCGGTTTTACCTGCACCATGTGGGCGGTAGACCTCCTGGGCTTTATGGCAGATTACAACCAGTTCTTTATCTCCGCCGCGCTGAGCATCGCGCTCGCCATTTTCGCGCAGACCCTACCCCATTGCCCAGTCAACAACAAGCACGAAAGGAAGAGCCTCGTCGAGTCGCTGGGCTTCGATGCCTTCGTGCTCTTCAAGCAGCGCAAGATGGCCATCTTCTTCATTTTCTCGATGCTGCTCGGCGTTTCCCTGCAAATAACCAACGGCTACGCCAACCCGTTTATCAGCAGTTTTGCGGCAGATCCTGAATATGCCGATACGTTCGGTGTGGCGCACGCCGGCATTCTGATTTCGCTATCTCAGATCAGCGAAACCTGTTGTATCTTGCTCATACCCTTCTTTATGAAGCGTTTCGGCATTAAGCGCGTGATGATGATTGCCATGCTGGCGTGGGTATTGCGCTTCGGCTTGTTTGCCATCGGCAATCCCGGAACCGGCGTTTGGCTGTTCTTGCTCTCTATGCTTGTCTACGGCGTGGCATTCGACTTCTTCAACATCTCCGGCGCGTTGTACGTGGACCAAAACACAAACCCCGAGATACGCAGCAGCGCACAGGGCTTGTTTATGATCATGACCAACGGCCTCGGCGCCACGTTCGGTATGCTGGCGGCACAGGCGGTGGTAAACAAATATACCACGATGAAGCAAGTGGCCGACAACTTCTATCAGGTTGGAAACTGGGACACCATTTGGTTTATCTTCGCCGGCTACGCCCTACTGGTGCTCCTGCTTTTCGCCCTCTGCTTCAAGGAGCATAACAAGGAAAGTCATAATCGGCTTAAAGCATATAATTTCCGCAAAAGTTCCTTTTCATAGCAAGAAAGCGGCAGGAAACAGGCTTTTGTTATAAGATAATTTGCTATTTTTGCACAAGAAAGCGGCTATAAAATGCCCAAGGTAAACATGGAGTACATATCAATTATAGATTATGCCCGTTTCATCGGATTGTCAGCCCTTCAAAAAGGACTGACAATCACTCCCTTGAAACTCCAAAAACTGCTTTATTACGAGCAGGCTTGGAGCATGGTGTTTTTTGGCCGCTCTGCACAGCTTTTTGAAGAAAAGCCGCAAGCGTGGGTCAATGGGCCGGTTTATCCTGAAATATATCATCTATTCAATCGCAAATTAGGGATATACGATAACTTTGAGAAAAAGCATTTCTGCAACGATAAAGACTTGGCATTGCCTATGGATATTTGCATTCGGCAATTAGCTGAAAGCATGGCGCTCAATGAAAACCAACTTTTCCTATCGGAACGGATATTGACCCTCTATGGCACAAAATCGCAAGACGAACTGGTCTTAATGACCCACTGCGAAGAGCCATGGTGTGAGCAGCGAGAGGGGCTTTTGCCCTATGAACGTTGCGAGCGTGAAATATCTTTGGACACAATGTATCGGTACTACAAAACCCGGCATGAGCATAACAGGGTAAAACAGTGCAGCAATGTTTGACATAGATCTCAACGAAGAAGATATTTGCGCCATACACTCACCTATATGCTTGTCTGATACGATCTCAAATGAGGATATACGCGTTGCTAAAAGGTTGCCACTCGTCATTAGCTACGACCTCGTGGACATTACAGGCGACTATGGTTTTCATCAGGTGATGACAAATGAAGATACAAGCAGTTACTTCCGAATCATGAAGACCCTTTCGGGAAAGAGCATTGATGACCTTGAAGAACTGAAACGCGAACTTCATCTTTATCATTCTTCAACTTACAGCAGAAACCTTATTAAGCAACTGAAAAAGCTTTCTCCTAATAAAGACATCGGCTTCCCGCTGATTTACCATGTGGGACTATATACCTCAAAAAACGAAAAAGCAAATCGGGAAAAAGGAATAAGATCCCCACGCATCTTCTTTATGATGGGTAAATACGGAATAATCCATATTTTGTTTTTCGACCCATTTCACGAGATATTACAAAACCCTTAACAATAAAACATTCAAAACATCATTATGGAAAAAAGTGCGTTGCAAATTGCACGTGCCGCCTACCAGCCCAAACTTCCCCTCGGCTTGCGCGGCAATGTGAGCATCAAAGAAGGACAGCCTACTGAAAGCGTCGGCAATCAGGCCGAGATTAAGGCACTCTTCCCCAACACCTACGGTATGCCGCTCGTTGAGTTCGTACCCTCTGACGAGAAGCGTGCTTACGCGCCGATGAATATCGGTATCATTCTCTCCGGCGGTCAGGCTCCTGGCGGGCACAACGTGATTTGCGGCCTGTACGACGAACTGAAAAAGCAGAATAAGGAAAACAAACTTTATGGCTTCCTTATGGGTCCCGGCGGTCTCGTTGATCATAAATACATCGAACTGACCGACGAAATCATTGATGAGTATCGCAACACCGGCGGCTTTGACATGATCGGTTCCGGCCGCACGAAGCTCGAAGAGGAAAGCCAGTTCGAGAGCGGTATCAAGATTATCCGCGAACTGGGCATCAAGGCCATCGTCATCATCGGCGGCGACGACTCCAACACCAACGCCTGCGTCCTCGCTGAATACTACGCTGCAAAGAACTACGGCGTGCAGGTAATCGGTTGCCCGAAGACCATCGACGGCGACTTGAAGAACGACCAGATTGAAACGTCATTCGGTTTCGACACGGCTTGTAAGACCTATGCCGAGGTTATCGGCAATATCCAGCGCGATGCCAACTCCGCTCGCAAATACTGGCACTTCATCAAACTTATGGGACGCTCCGCCAGCCACATCGCCCTTGAATGCGCCCTCCAATGCCAGCCCAACGTTTGCATCGTGAGCGAAGAGGTTGAGGAAAAGAACCAGACGCTCGACGACATCGTAACCTATATCGCCGGCGTTGTGGCAAAGCGTGCCGCAAACGGAAATAATTTCGGTACGGTGCTCATACCCGAAGGCCTCATTGAGTTCATCCCCGCAATGAAAAAGCTCATCGCCGAACTCAACGACCTGCTCGCTACGCCCGAAGGCGAAGCAGTTGAAGCTGCCGCCAAGCGCGCATGGGTGATCGAGCATCTCTCTGCCGAGAACGCTGCTATCTATCAGAGCCTGCCCGAAGGCGTTGCCAAGCAGCTCACGATGGAGCGCGACCCGCACGGAAATGTTCAGGTTTCCCTCATTGAAACCGAAAAGCTCCTTTCTGAAATGGTGGCTACGAAACTGGCTGAATGGAAGAAGGAAGGCAAGTTCAACGGCAAGTTTGCCGCTCAGCACCACTTCTTCGGTTACGAAGGACGCTGCGCCGCTCCCTCCAACTACGATGCCGACTACTGCTATGCACTCGGTACGAGCGCCGCACAGCTCGTAGCCAACGGCAAGACCGGCTACATGGCTATCGTTAAGAACACGACGGCTCCCGCAGAGCAGTGGATTGCCGGCGGTGTGCCCATCACGATGATGATGAACATGGAACGCCGTCACGGTCAGATGAAGCCCGTTATCCGCAAGGCACTCGTGCGTCTCGACGGCGCTCCCTTCAAGGAATTTGCCGCTCACCGCGAGGAATGGGCAGAAAACACGTGCTTCGTATATCCCGGCCCCATTCAGTACTTCGGCCCCACGGAAGTATGCGACCAGTGCACGATGACCCTCAAACTCGAACAAGGTAAGTAAAATCTTTTTCAGGAGAAACCGCTAATCAGAATTGCCTGAATAGCGGTTTCTCTTTTTGTAAAACATGGTAACTAAAAGAGTAACGACGAAGAAGAAGAGCAACGCGAAGCGTGCGCCGCAGAAATCAAGAGGACTCCTCTTGATGAAAAAGACGCGCACCCTGCTCACGCGCCTCTTCATCCTTGCCGTCGCCGCTCTTTTCTGCTACCTTATATATATATATGTCGTGGCTCCGTACAGCGCCAAGTGGCGTGCGCTTTACGGCAAGGAAGATTATCCCAAAGGCTATTCTATCCACGGCATCGATATCAGCCATCATCAGGGAAGCATTGACTGGGAGAAACTTTCAAAGGCAGAGATCGACGGCGAGGGCATCTGCTTCGTCTTCATCAAGGCCACGGAAGGACGCAGCCTGCTGGACGAAAATTTCAACGAGAACTTTTACAAAGCGCGCGAGTACGGCTTCCTGCGCGGCGCGTACCATTATTTCAAACCTAACGTCTCGGCGAAAAAGCAAGCGGAATATTTTCTCAAGCAAGTGCATCTCGAAGAGGGCGACCTGCCCCCTGTGCTCGACATCGAGGAGCGCGGACGACTGAGCGCGGCGGAATTGCGCGAAGCCTCGCTCACGTGGCTACGGACTGTGGAGGAACGCTATCATGTGAAGCCTATCCTTTACACCAGCTATAAGTTCAGGCTGGACGTGCTCAATACAAAAGAGTTCGACGCTTATCCCTACTGGATAGCTCATTACTACGTGAAAAACCTTAGTTATAAGGGCGAATGGAAGTTCTGGCAACACACTGATTGCGGCAAACTTGCGGGCATCAACCATAAGGTAGACCTGAACATCTACAACGGTTCGATGTACGACCTGCGCCGCCTTTGCATCGAGTATCAGGGAGAAAAAAGGTAATCCCCCGGCACACGCAAAAATAATTTGCACGCAAATAAAATAAATGTGCAACATACGCGTTATTATGTTGTAAAACAAACAAAACAATGCCTATGCCACATTTTACTCCCAACACTTCCTCTCCGAAAGAGAAGACTTTGAATTTTATCAAAGCATTTGCGCGCCTATACGTTCCCGGAACTACCAGCGAACATGAAGCCCGGCTTGCCGCCGCAATGTTTGCGCAACAAACCGCCACTTGCTGAAAAAAGAAAAAAGATGCGTTGAAAGTTCTATCCTGTCAAGGCATCTTTTTAGTTATATGACTATCTAAAACAATATCCTACGATGAAAAAAATATTGCTTCTTGGTTCCGGCGAACTCGGCAAGGAGTTTGTGATTGCCGCCCAAAGGCTTGGGCAGCATGTCATAGCCTGCGATTCCTACGCCGGTGCTCCGGCAATGCAGGTTGCCGATGAATGCGAAGTTTTCTCCATGCTCGACGGCGATGCCCTTACGCGCGTTGTAGAAAAGCACCGTCCCGACCTCATTGTTCCCGAAATTGAGGCTATCCGCACGGAGCGGTTGTACGATTTCGAGCGCGAGGGCATTCAGGTAACGCCTTCCGCCCGCGCCGTGAACTTTACCATGAACCGCAAAGCCATTCGCGACCTCGCCGCAAAAGAACTGGGACTTAAAACAGCCCGTTACTTTTATGCCACAACCTTTGAAGAACTCAAAGAGGCCGCCGAAAAGATTGGTTTGCCCTGTGTGGTGAAGCCTTTGATGTCGTCATCGGGCAAAGGCCAATCCTTAGTGCGCACGGCAGAAGAGTTGCAGCACGCTTGGGAATACGCCATTTCGGGCAGCCGCGGCGACATCCAGGAAGTGATCATCGAGGAATTCATCCGTTTCGATAGCGAAATCACGTTGCTCACCGTGACGCAGAAGAATGGCCCTACCCTATTCTGCCCGCCCATAGGCCACGTGCAGCGCGGCGGCGACTATCGCGAAAGTTTCCAGCCGGCGCACATCGCCCCCGAGCATTTGGCAGAAGCCTGCCGTATGGCCGACAAAGTAACTGCTGCCCTCACGGGCGCAGGTATTTGGGGCGTTGAGTTTTTCCTCAGCCACGAAAACGGCGTTTACTTCTCCGAACTTTCTCCCCGCCCGCACGACACGGGTATGGTGACGCTTGCCGGCACGCAAAACTTCAACGAGTTTGAGTTGCACCTCCGCGCCGTACTCGGTTTGCCCATTCCCTGCGTGAAGCAGTTGGCAATCGGCGCCAGTGCCGTTATCCTCTCCCCCATTGCCTCCAACGAACCGCCGCGCTACCGCGGCATCGAAGAGACCTGCGAGGAAGATGCCGATATCCGCATCTTTGGCAAACCCACCACGCGCGTCAACCGCCGCATGGGCGTAGTGGTTTGCCGCGACGAAGTAGGCGGCGACCTCGATGCCCTGCGCGACAAGGCCAAGCGCCTTGCGGCAAAAGTAGAAGTATATTGATTGTCGCATTTGCTTTTTTATAACTAATACACTTCAAAGCACCGCTCCAACCTTCTTGTTGGGCGGTGCTTTGCTGTTTTGTAGCATCAAAATCCCTTTATTTCGCCCTTTCTCGCAAAAAATACGGCGAAACCCTTTGCTATCATATAAGAAAAGCGTAATTTTGCATCGCAATTCGGAATTAAAGCCGAGTATGATAGATCGCGGAGTGGAGCAGTTGGTAGCTCGCCAGGCTCATAACCTGGAGGTCGTTCGTTCGAGTCGGGCCTCCGCAACTACTAAGGAATGATCGGCAGTGGCCGATTAAAACAATTACCCTAAAATCAAACAGATACACATCAAGGCTCAACAGGCTTGGTGTGTATTTTTTTGATCTCCCTAAAACCAACTGTCCCGAAATGGGACGAAATGTTTAACCGGCGTTTTGCTGGAACGCCCCTACTCCTATGATAGAACTTGTAAACATAGCAAAGGACGGCGTGCAGGCCGCAATTACATCGG
>JBJEAH010000250.1:0-4533 GCA_051868815.1 Alloprevotella sp. | reverse complement strand
TTCCACAGGGGCAAGCCCCTGTGCTTGGTTATTAAGCCCTTTCAGGGCAATGTCGCTGCACTGGCAGATGCTTTTTCAATAAGCCAAACTTATAATCCTTAATACTGTTCCTGTGCGTTCGGAAAGTCGCAAGATTTCACGTCGGTCACGTATTGGCCGATGGCATCAAGCATCACGGTGTGCAGGTCTGCGTAACGGCGCAGGAACTTCGGCGAGAAGTCTTTGTTTTTGCCCAGCATGTCGTCGATTACGAGCACTTGTCCGTCGGCAGGACCGCCGCCGATGCCGATAATCGGCACGTCCACGTTCTCCACTACCTTTTGCGTCAGCATGGCAGGGATTTTCTCGAGCACGATGCCGAAGCAACCGGCATCGGCCAGAGCGGCTGCGTCGGAGAGCAGGCGGGCAGCCTCTGCTTCCTCGCGGGCACGCACGGCGTAGGTGCCGAACTTATTGATGCTCTGCGGCGTAAGGCCGAGGTGACCCATTACGGGAATTCCGGCATCGAGGATTTTGCGCACGGTGTCGAGGATTTCCACGCCGCCTTCCAGTTTCACGGCGTCGCACCCCGTTTCCTGCATGATGCGGATAGCGTTGCGCACGCCCTCTACCGGGTTTACCTGATATGTGCCAAAGGGCATGTCGCACACTACGAGGGCGCGCTTCACGCCGCGCACCACACTGCGTGCGTGGTATATCATCTGATCGAGCGTAATGGGCAGGGTTGTGTGGTTGCCTGCCATGACATTCGAGGCACTGTCGCCGACAAGGATAATGTCCACTCCGGCTTCGTCCACAATCTTTGCGGTGGTATAGTCATACGATGTGAGCATGGCGATTTTCTTGCCCTGCTCCTTCATTTCTTTAAGGCGGTGCGTGGTGACTTTCCGCGTATCGTCAACTAAATAACCTGGCATAGTTCTATTTTTGAGGTTTAAGTTAATATCTTTATATAAATCCTTTAAAATCTTCTATATACATATCGCAAAGCGGCTCTATTTCTGCCGCCGTGAGCGAGGTGCAGACACCTGCCACAAACGCGCCCGAGGCACGCCCTGCGGCAAGGCCGCCCGGCGAGTCTTCAAAAACGAGGCATTTCCCTATTTCCACGCCCAAGCGTTCGGCAGCGGCGAGGTAGCAGTCGGGAGCGGGTTTGGAGCGACGCGCATCTTCTGCCGTGAGGACGGTGGTGACGAGATTTTTTATCTCGGGATGACACGCGTAGAGGCAGGCCATTTTGTCGGAGTTCGAACTGGTTACGATTGCCGTCGGCATGCCCTTCGCCTGCAATGCTTCAAGAAACTCCCTCGCTCCCGCGATGTAGGGAAAATCCATTTGCCGTTCAAAGGCATAAAGCCTTTCGGTAATCGTGGCGCGGTCGGCGGCATCGGGGAAATAGGTGTCGTAAATCTGCGTCAGCGTGCGCCCCTTGATGGCAGGCGCGAAATCGGGCACGCCGGGCAAATATTCCTCTCCTATCTGCTTCCAAAACCGCGAATACTGCCCTTCCGTATCGACGATAACGCCGTCGAGGTCGAAAAGCACGGCTGAAAAATCAGAGATGTTTATTTTGGGCATGATTATTTGTTTTTTAGGCTTTAAGGCATTGGGAACATCTGTTTCACTCCCCCGCTGCTTGTTAATGGCGTGCAAATTTACTAAATAATGCGCTAAACCCCGTTTTTATTATAAGGCAATTAGTAATTTTGCACTTGCCGACAGCAGAATTCTGTCTCGTTTACTCGTTTGCGTGTAAACTCATCTACTAAAAAAGAACCATACATTATTATATATATGTCCCAAAACGTATCTGCCTCCACCGAGAAACCCAAAGCCGCCCCCTATCAACCGCTCTATGCCGAGCGCGGCATTCGCAGCTGTATGCTAGAAGGCTGGAAACTCTTTGCGCTCCATACTTCCAACTTCCTCAAAGCCCTCGGCTGGCAAAGCCTGCTCGCCGTGGGCCTCGGCATGACGGCCGTCACCTTCCTTGCCCTGCCCTACCTCACCGAGAGCCTCGCCCCTTGGCACGTCTACACCAAAATCGGCACGCCCGGCACGGCAGGCCTCCTGCTGCCCTCGCTCCCGGCCCTGCTTTGCCTCGTCGGCGCACTGCTCATCGCCGCCGCGTGCTACGGCATTCAGAGTGCCGCCCGCGCACGACTGCTGCGCCATTATGCCGAACACACCACACTGGCACATATCAGCGCGCACTTTTTCCGCGCTCCTATTAAAACGATGAAGGCGTGGGGCGCCATGCTCGTGTTCGACCTCCCATCGTTCTTCCTCATGCTGCTCCTCGCGGGCGGCATCGCGTGGCTTTCCGCCAAATTCTCCTGGTGGATCATGCTCTTCCTGCCCATCTTGCTCTTCCTGCTCCACACGCTGCAAAGCGTGGCGCGCCTGCACTACGTGCTCGGCCACGCCGCCACACCGATAGCCGCCTGGCGCAAGGTATTTGAGAAAGGCGGAAGCCATGTGGGCGGCTATTACATCGTGCGTCTGCTCACCTATATGCCCATGTCGCTCGCCGTCATCGCATGCTTCTTGCCGTTTGCCACGGTTCTGGCCACGGGCTATTACGTTTCCCAAACATTCCTCCAAAGCGACCCTGCCGTCCTCCCCACCACGTTCTATCTTTCTTCGGGCCTTGCGCTCGTAGTCGCCGCCGCGCTGTGGTCGGTCTGCTCGTTTGTATTGTCGCTGCCCCTGGCCCTGTACGTTGCCGGCAAGGAGGTGGAGAGCCGCCCCAACCTCGACGCGCTTTCATAGTCTCTTCGCATAATTTTCCCCGTTATAATCTTTGCTGTCTGCGCAGACAATTTTCCCTGTCTGCGCAGACTTTTTTTATTTTCTCCGAACTATTTTTTACTATCATATAAGAAAAAGTTTATTACAAAGTTTGTAACGCTTGTTACAAAGTTTGTAACACATGTTACAAAGTTTGTAATACATGTTACAAAGTTTGTAACAAAAAATATCTTATATGCGAGGAAAAAATATCAGGGAGAAAGGGAAAATTATCAGCAGGCAAAGAAGATTTTTCAAGAGAAAGGCCGCGCCGTTTGCAACGGGGTTGTCGTTGCTGCGCAGTAAATTTGCAAACGGAAAGAACTAATCGCATTTTTGAAAGATGAAAACACATTTATTTATAATGGGCATCGCTGCGCTCTTATGCGGCTGCCACGCGGGTCACGAGGACAAGCACGACGAAGAACACGAAAATCATGATGAACATGCCGGAGAGATCATCGTTTCCGAGGCGCAGGCCAAGGAAATGGGCATTGCCGTAGAGGAAATTCGCCCCGGCGAGATGCGCTCGTGCATCAAGGCGAGCGGCCAACTGGTGGCCGCCGGCACGGACGAGCAGACAATAGTTGCCAAGACCGCAGGTATCCTTTCGTTCACCGGAGGCGGACTTACGGAAGGCGCGGCAGTGCGTGCGGGTCAGGTGATTGCCACCCTGTCGGCCAAGGATTTGCAGGACGGTGACCCCACGGAAAAGGCGCGGGCCGAATATGAGGCCGCCGAGGCGGAATATGAGCGCGCGCAGAAACTGGTGGAGGAACGCATCATCTCACAAAAGGAATTTGAAGCCCGCCGCCTGCGCTACGAGACGGCGCGCGCGGCAGCGGGCGTTTTGCAAAACGCCCCTACTGGCGGCACGGCGGTGACGGTGCCCGTGAGCGGGTTCATTAAAAGCCGCCTCGCTGCTCAGGGCGACTATGTGGCTGTGGGCCAGCCCGTTGCCGTGGTGACGCAAAGCCGCCGCGTGCAGCTTCGCGCCGACGTGCCGGCGCACTTTGCCGCGCGGCTGCACGAGATAACGGGCGCGAACTTCCGCCTCGCGGGCTCCGGCGAGACGCTGCGCCTGGAAGACCTCGGCGGCCGCCTGCTGTCGTACGGGCGCAGCGTGACGGACGGCACGCCCTACGTGCCGGTAACCTTTGAACTCGACAACCGTGGCAGCCTCACGCCGGGCTCGTTTGCCGAAATATGGCTGCTCGCCGCGCCGCGCCAAAACGTCATCTCTATGCCCGCAACCGCCCTGACCGATGAGCAGGGCCAGAAGTTCGTGTATGTGCAGATTGAGCCGGATGCCTTCGTGAAGCGCGCGGTTGTAACGGGCGAGACCGACGGCACGCGCATCGAAATCCGTTCGGGCTTGCAGCCGGGCGAGCGCGTAGCGGTGCAGGGTGCCATACAAATCAAGCTCGCCGCTGCGGGCAACGCAATACCCGAGCACGGGCACAGCCATTAAACGAACGTTCCCTTCATTGTGGCGGGCTGAAAGCCCAATTGTTGCCCACAGCCCAGGGCAACGCCCTGGGGAAACGCACACCGCGATTAATACATTCGGCATTTTTGCATCGATGCAAAAATGCCACGCGCCAAAGGCGCGTAACACATAAACGCCACACGGGGCGATGCCCCTCATAAAGAAGGTTGCTCTTTCAGAGCGCGACACTTTAATCATTGCACAACCTTCCCCCCGGGCGTTGCCCGGGGCTAGGAGCAACAATTGGGCTTTCA
>JBJEAH010000249.1:0-4761 GCA_051868815.1 Alloprevotella sp. | reverse complement strand
CCCAAAAACAAATTAATAACAATGGCTAAAGAAGTTGCTGGACTAATCAAATTACAGATTAAAGGTGGCGCTGCAAATCCATCTCCTCCCGTAGGCCCTGCACTGGGTTCCAAGGGTATCAATATCATGGATTTCTGCAAGCAGTTCAACGCCAGAACTCAGGAGAAGGCCGGAAAGGTTTTGCCCGTAGTAATCACCTATTACAACGACAAGTCTTTCTCTTTCATCGTAAAGACTCCTCCTGTAGCAATCCAATTGCTCGAAGCCGCCAAGAAGAAGAGCGGATCGGCTCAGCCCAACCGTACGAAGGTTGCCGAAATCACCTGGGATCAGGTGAAGGCAATTGCGGAGGACAAGATGCCCGACCTCAACTGCTTCACGGTACAGGCTGCTATGCGTTTGGTTGCTGGTACAGCGCGCAGTATGGGTATCACGATTAAAGGTGACTTCCCGGAATAACTATTAAACTTCACTTGAACAATGAGTAAACTGACAAAAAATCAGAAGTTAGTCGCTGACAAGATTGAAGCAGGGAAGGCATATACTTTGAAAGAAGCTGCCGAATTGGTTAAGGAAATCACCACGACCAAGTTCGACGCTTCCGTAGATATTGATATGCGTTTGGGCGTAGACCCCCGCAAGGCAAACCAGATGGTTCGCGGCGTTGTGTCTCTGCCTAACGGTACGGGTAAGACAGTTCGCGTGTTGTGCCTCTGCACGCCCGATGCCGAAGCTGCTGCAAAAGAAGCAGGCGCTGACTATGTAGGTCTTGATGAATACATCGAGAAAATTAAGGGTGGTTGGACTGACATTGATGTTATCATCACGATGCCTTCCATCATGGGTAAGATTGGTGCGCTCGGTCGTGTGCTCGGTCCCCGCGGATTGATGCCTAACCCCAAGAGCGGCACGGTTACAATGGATGTTGCTAAGGCTGTCCGCGAAGTGAAGCAAGGTAAGATTGACTTCAAGGTGGACAAGACCGGTATCGTTCATACTTCTATCGGTAAGGTTTCCTTCACGCCGGAGCAGATTCTTGGCAATGCCAAAGAATTTATTTCAACGATCATCAAGTTGAAACCGTCTTCTGCAAAGGGTACTTATATAAAGAGCATTTATCTTTCCTCTACCATGAGCAAGGGTATCAAGATCGACCCCAAATCTGTTGAAGAAAAATAACGAAGATTGAATTATGAGAAAGGAAGATAAACAACTCGTCATCGAACAAATCGGTGCACAGCTCAAAGAATATGCTCATTTCTACCTCGTTGACGTAACTGGTTTGAACGCCGCTGCAACGAGCGACCTTCGTCGCAAGTGCTTCGGTGCTGAAATCAAGATGGTGGTTGTTAAAAACACCCTCCTTCACAAGGCTTTCGAGGCTTCTGAAATCGACTATTCTCCTCTTTATGGTACCCTCAAAGGCAGCACCGCTATCTTCTTCTGCAACACGGCCAACGTGCCCGCGAAGCTGATTAAGGAAGTTAGCAAGGACGGCATTCCCGGTCTGAAAGCTGCTTACGCTGAGGAAGGCTTCTATGTTGGAGCAGACCAGCTCGATGCTCTCTGCGCCATCAAGAGCAAGAACGAAGTTATTGCCGAGATTGTCGGTTTGCTGCAATCTCCCGCAAAGAACGTTATCTCTGCACTCCAGAGTGGTGGCCAAACCATTCATGGCGTACTCAAAACCCTGGGCGAACGCCCCGAATAACACTAAGACACAAAGCGTTATTCCAACAATATTATTGATTAATAACAAAACAAATACATTTAAAGAAAATGGCAGATATCAAAGCTATTGCTGAAGAATTGGTAAATTTGACAGTAAAAGAAGTAAACGAGTTGGCTAATGTACTCAAAGAAGAGTATGGTATTGAACCCGCTGCTGCAGCTGTCGCTGTTGCTGCTCCCGCTGCTGCCGGCGCTGCCGCTGCTGAGGAAAAGACTGCTTTCGACGTAGTCCTCAAGAGCGCAGGTGCTGCTAAGCTTCAGGTTGTTAAGGCTGTTAAGGAAGCTTGCGGTCTCGGCTTGAAGGAAGCTAAGGAACTCGTTGACGGTGCTCCCAGCAAGCTCAAGGAAGGCGTTGCTAAGGAAGAAGCCGAAGCACTCAAGAAGGCTCTCGAAGAGGCTGGTGCTGAAGTAGAAATCGCTTAATATTCCTACCCTTTAAGGGATATGGTTATGAAACCTCTGGTAGAGGTTTCATAACCTTTTTGTGTCTATATTCATAAAAGCCGCACAGGGCAGACAAGGTTTGCGCTATACACACAGGCAAATCGTCGCCTACACATATATAATATATATTGTATCCCGCAGGCTTGTCTCACCACATCAAAACATCATAGAATGTCTTCACAAGTAATCAATCATCGTGTAAACTTTGCATCTGTGCAAAATCCGATGCCTTATCCGGATTTTCTCGATGTGCAGCTTAAGTCTTTCAAAGACTTTCTTCAGCTCGACACTCCTTCCGAGCTGCGTAAGAACGACGGTCTGTATAAAGTTTTTGCCGAGAACTTCCCCATTGCCGATACTCGCAACAACTTTGTATTAGAGTTCCTCGATTATTACATCGACCCGCCCCGCTACAGCATTCAGGAGTGCCTCGAAATAGGACTTTCTTACAGCGTGCCCTTGAAGGCGAAGCTCAAATTGTATTGTACCGACCCCGACCATGAAGATTTTGATACCGTGGTACAGGACGTGTTCCTCGGTCAGATACCTTACATGACCGAGAACGGTACGTTCGTCATCAACGGCGCAGAGCGCGTTGTCGTTTCGCAGTTGCACCGTTCGCCCGGCGTATTCTTCGGTTCGAGCATCCATGCCAACGGTACGCAGCTCTATTCCGCACGTATCATACCTTTCAAGGGTTCTTGGATTGAATTCGCTACGGACATCAACAATGTGATGTATGCTTACATCGACCGTAAGAAAAAGTTGCCCGTAACGACCCTGCTGCGTGCGATTGGTTACGAAACCGACAAAGACATTCTCCAAATCTTCAACCTCGCCGAGGAGATCAAGGTGAACAAGACCAGCCTGAAAAAGGTGCTTGGCCGTCGCCTTGCAGCCCGCGTTTTGAAGAGTTGGGTAGAAGATTTCGTTGATGAAGATACCGGTGAAGTTGTATCTATCGAGCGCAACGAGATGGTGCTTGAGCGCGAGACCGTTCTTCAAGAGGACCATATCCAGCAGATTATCGAAAGCGGAGCGCAGAGCATTCTCATTCACCACGAAGAGGCATCTGCGTCCGACTATTCCATTATTTTCAATACCCTGCAAAAAGACCCCTCCAACTCTGAAAAGGAGGCCGTGCTCTATATCTATCGTCAGCTCCGCAATGCCGACCCCGCCGACGATGCCAGCGCACGCGATGTCATCAACAACCTTTTCTTCTCCGAAAAGCGTTACGACTTGGGTGAAGTGGGACGCTACCGCATCAATCGGAAGCTCAACCTTTCGACCGATATGGACGTGCGCGTGCTCACGCATGAAGATATTATTGAGATTATCAAATATCTCATCGAACTGATCAACAGCAAGGCGACCGTCGACGATATCGACCACCTCAGCAACCGCCGCGTCCGTACCGTGGGCGAGCAGCTCTCCAACCAGTTTGCCATTGGTTTGGCACGTATGAGCCGCACGATCCGCGAGCGCATGAATGTCCGCGATAACGAAGTCTTCACGCCGACCGACCTCATCAACGCCAAGACCATTTCGAGCGTCATCAACTCCTTCTTCGGCACGAACGCCCTGTCGCAGTTCATGGACCAGACCAACCCCTTGGCAGAAGTAACGCACAAGCGCCGCCTCTCTGCCCTCGGTCCCGGCGGTCTGTCCCGTGAGCGTGCAGGCTTCGAGGTGCGCGACGTACACTATACCCACTACGGCCGCCTCTGCCCGATTGAGTCGCCTGAAGGTCCTAACATCGGTCTTATCTCCTCGCTCTGCGTATATGCTAAGATCAACGACCTCGGCTTCATCGAAACGCCTTACCGCAAGGTGGCCAACTCTATGGTTGACCTCAAGAACGAAGACGTCGTTTATCTCTCTGCCGAAGAAGAAGAAGGCAAGGTGATCGGTCAGGGAAATGCACCCCTGCGTCCCGATGGCTCCTTCATTCGCGATAAAGTAAAATGCCGCCAGGATGCCGACTATCCCGTTGTGCCGCCCTCCGAAGTGGAACTTATGGACGTTGCGCCGCAGCAGATTGCCTCTATCGCCGCTTCGCTCATTCCCTTCTTGGAGCACGACGATGCCCACCGCGCATTGATGGGATCGAACATGATGCGCCAGGCAGTGCCCCTTATCCACTCCGAGGCTCCTATTGTCGGCACGGGTATCGAAAAGCAGGTCTGCGAAGATTCCCGCACGATGATTACCGCCGAGGGCGATGGCGTGATTGAGTTCGTAGATGCCACCACGATCCGTATTCTTTACGACCGCACGGAGGACGAAGAGTTTGTCAGCTTCGAACCTGCCGAGAAGGTATACGAAATACCTAAGTTCCGTCGCACCAACCAGAACATGACCATTGACCTCCGCCCCATTTGCGAGAAAGGTCAGCGCGTCAAGAAGGGCGATATCCTCACCGAGGGTTACGCCACCGAAAACGGCGAACTCGCACTCGGCCGCAACCTCCTCGTGGCCTACATGCCTTGGAAGGGTTACAACTATGAGGACGCTATCGTGCTCAACGAGCGCATGGTGCGCGAGGATATCCTCACCTCTGTCCATGTGGACGAGTTCTCCCTC
>JBJEAH010000248.1:0-4780 GCA_051868815.1 Alloprevotella sp. | reverse complement strand
CTCCCTTGGGCTCATAGATGCGCATGGTTTGGGAAATCATCTTTGTTTCCACATTGTCAGAATACTTGGGTGGAGCGTTCCGAGAATTTCTGACGGCCATCAACTCTGTATTATCTCCATCTATAGCTTTGAGTATGGCCAATGTCTGTTGGTGTTGCAGGTCTGGCGGCATGTTCTGTAAGAATTCATCCGCCTGAATGCGCATCAAACCTTGTTCTACGACCTCGGCTACGTATAGAGCCTGTGGGAAATTCATGACACTGTGCATAGCAAAAGCACTATCCTCCTGATGACCGCAATATGAATCCCCATTCATAATGCTTGCCCCATATGACAAATGCGAAGATTGACCTTTTACCTCAATAGTCTGGATGTAGCCAAGGAAAAAGGTAAGGAATACAAATAGTAGGCTATGTTTATTCCTCCTGATCATCTGTCTCAAATATATAAGTTCTTCAATTCCGATAGGACGGCAAATTTTTCATAATTCCTTCTTTAATTCTTCATACAAATCCACCGGTCCCAAATGCCAATATTTGGTACTCTCCAACGAAAGTTTCTTGTACAACTTTGAATGATAGATGCGTGTCAGGCACTCCTGCAGGGAGTAACCGAAATCATCGTGCAGGTATTCCACCAACCATTGTATTTTCCCCGGCAGGAGTAAATGAAGATTGTCCTGATTTACCGCTATCATATCACTTCAAGATTTTCTTTGATTCTATAAATTTCAGATTTGCCAGCGCCTTCTCTGTATGGAAAAGACATTGATCGACCAACTTGTAAGTCTTTAGTTCTCTAATCAGAGTCTCTATGCTGATAACTCCCGATTCATACAGACCGAACTGCAGATATACCCTGTCGTTGGCCACTGGTCCATATACGAGGTCGTAGTCGTGGGTAAAGTTTCTTTTGGTCCTATTTTCCAGAACAAACTCTGCCCACTCCCTGCTCGGCTCTGGGAAGATGAGGGTTTTGAGAGACGGCATCGCGGTGTCATCAAACTCATATACGTTTATATAGCCGGCATTGGCGTATTGTTCAAACATACGTCTTTCCACCCATTCTTTGGCTTGTTTCTCTGATGTGGTGGTGTAAAACCCCTCTCCGTAGTCAAGCCTTCGGTTGGGGCGGAGTATTGCAGGGTGTGCCACTATCTCCAAACTGCCATGATAAACCATCATAAGCCTTTATCCTTTCTTATGTTTATATATTCGTCAATTTCCTCTATCAGCCATTGGCGGCCTTGTGTGTGAAGCGGTTCGTAACACTCGCTAAGATATTCTGTAAGGCCATATTTGGCAAACAAGTCAAGAACTTGCTCGCCTGCCATTCCCTTGGCTGCTCCATATTCCTCTATGCAGAATGCTATGAAGAGAGCGATGTCCTTTTCTTTCTTTTTCATTTCGTTCCTCCTTTCAGTGGCTCCGCCACGCATTTCTGTCCCGTTATTTGAAGATATATTGCAAAAGTACATTATTCCGAAAATACCACGAAACCTTTTGCTGAATACTTGGGCAGGCACTGCCACGCGCACGCGTGCTTTACGCAAATTTTTTCCCCGAAAAACCTTTCAACCCGTCATACTTGGCGTTATTTGTTTGAATGTAAGGCGTTTGCATAGTGACGGGTTGGGGAGCTCAAACCCGTCACTAACCCGTCACCAACCCTTCATTGCGGCGGCAATGCCGCGAGGGGCGGGCCTCACTATGCAAACCTACCCCAAACAAACATCGGGGCGCAAGCAATGATTGGGGCGGGCTGTAAGCCCAGTTGTTACCTCTAGCCCAGGGCAACGCCCTGGGTATGCGATGATGCATTGATTAAAGTGTCGCGCTCTGTAAGAGCAGCCTTCTTTATGAGGGGCAACGCCCCGTGTGGCGTGAATGTCGTTAATGTGGTTACGCGCTATCGGCGCGTGGCATTTTTGCGCGCGCAAAAATGCCGAATGTATTAATCGCGGTCTACGTATTCCCAGGGCGTTGCCCTGGGCTATGGGCAACTATTGGGCTTACAGCCCGCCCCAATCATTTGCCATGCGGCGCATTGGGGCGGGCGTTCTGCAGAACGCCCCTACTTTTTCAATTTCTCGTCAAAGAAGCGGGTGATGGTTTTGAAGAGATGGTAGCGGGTGTTGCCGCCGTAGATGTTGTGGTTGCGGTTGGTGTAGAGCTGCTGGGCAAAAGGTTTGTCGGCCTGCACGTAGGCCTCGCTCACCTCGACAAAGTTGCGAAAGTGCACGTTGTCGTCCGCCGTGCCGTGAATGAGCAGCAGGCTGCCGGAGAGTTTCGAGGCGCGGCTGATGGGGCAGTCGGCATAGCCGAGGGCATTCTGCTGCGGCGTGCGCATATAGCGTTCGGTGTATACCGTGTCGTAGTATTTCCAGTTGCTCGGCGCTGCCACCGCCACGCCGGCGCGGAACACGGGGCGACCCTCGCTCATCGACATCAGCGTGTTGAACCCGCCGAAGCTCCAGCCCCAAATGGCGATGCGCCCTTTGTCCACATAGGGCAGTTTGCCGAGATAGACGGCCGTCTCCACCTGGTCTTTCGACTCCTTGCCGCCGAGGTGCATATAGGTGCATTGCTCAAACTCCGCGCCGCGACCGCCCGTGCCGCGTCCGTCCACAATGACATAGATATATCCCTTGCTTGCCATATAACTCTCATAGAGCGCACCGCCGAAGAAGCCGAGCCCCCACGAGTCGGTCACTTCCTGCGAACCGGGACCGCTGTACTGATACATAATGACAGGATAGCGCTTGGCGGGGTCGAAATCGCGCGGCTTCACCATCCAGCCGTTGAGCTGCACGCCCTCCGACGTGGTGAAGGTGAAAAATTCGCGCTGCGCGAGGAGCGGCTCGATGCGCTGCTTGAGCGCGGCGTTGTCCACCAGCGTCGTGAGCAGGCGGCCGTCGGCGGCGGAGCGCAGCGTGGTGACGGGCGGCTGGGCGGCGGAGGAATATACGTTCATAAAGTAGCGCAGGCCCTGAGAGAAGATGGCGGAGTTGGTGCCCGTCTCGGTGGAGAGTTTCTTCTCGCGGCCGTTCTTGTCGGTGCTGTACACAGCCTTGCGCAGCGGACTTTCCTGACGCGAGGCGTAGTAGAATGTGCCCGTCTTGGGGTCGCGGCCGTAGAAATCGGTCACGTCGTAGCTGCCGCGCGTCACCTGCTTCACCAGCTGTCCGCCGAGGGTGTAGAGATAGAGGTGGCGATAGCCGTCGCGGTCGGAGAGGTAGGCGAAGTTGTTGCCGAAGAATTTCAGACTGCCGTAGGCCGACTCGCCGATGTAGTTCTTGGCCGTTTCGCGCACGGCGAGGGTGCACTCCGTGGAGCGCGGGTTGCCGATGTAGATGTCCATCTGGTTTTGCAGGCGGTTGAGGGTCACGATGGCAAGTTTGTCGGCATCGTCGGTAAACATGATGCGGGGCACGTAGCTGTCGCTGTCCATAGGCACTTTCATGGTGCGCGTCACGCGGTTCTTGATGTCGAACGTCAGTACCGACACGGTGGCGTTGCGCGCGCCTGCCACGGGATATTTGTAGCGGTAGGAGCCGGGATATTCGTCATACTCCATGCGCTCGGGGCTGAGTCCTTTGAACTCCTGCATGTCGTAGATAGGCACCTGGCTCTCGTCGTAGCGCACCCAGGCGAGCATCGTGCCGTCGGCGTTGAAGTCGAAAGAGCGGTTTGTGGAAAACTCCTCCTCGTTCACCCAGTCGGGAATGCCGTTGATGATTTCGTTGAACTTTCCGTCCTTCGTCACCTGGCTCTCCGCGTTGCCGTAGAGCAGTTTGACGAGGAAGAGGTTGCCGCCGCGCACAAATGCCACCTGGTTGCCGTCGGGCGAGAAGAGGGGCACCTGCTGCGGGCCGCCGTCGGAGAGGGGCTCGAGTTTGCCCGTGCGCACGTCATATATATAATATACTGCGGTAAACGATCTGCGGTAGATGGCTTTCGTCTGCGTCTGTATCAGGATGCGGTTCTCGTCGGGCGAGAGCACGTAGCCGTCGAAGCCTTTGAGTTTCACGCCCTTCGCCTGCTCCACGTCGAACACGGTGCCAATTTCCTTACCCGTCTTGAACGAGTGGCGCACGATGCGCTTGCGGTCGTCGGAGAGTCGCGAATAGCTTTCGCCGTCGGCCATCGGCGTCACGCCGTAAACGTAACCGGGCGAATAGCTGCCGTCCGTGATGTCTTTGAGCGCGAGCGAGTCGGCCGTGGCAGCCGCCGCGGGGGCGAGGCAGAAGAGCACGGTCGAGAGGAGAATCATGATTTTCTTCATGGGATATAAAATGTATTTTAGTGAGTTTCTTTCTGCAAATCTACACTATTGTAACAGAATGGGCAAACCTTAATTGAGAAATTCGAGGAAGCGGGGCAGAAAGTAGGGGCGTATAATCTGCCTGGAAGGCAGTACGGAGCGAAGCGACAGTAACCGGGGACGAAGTCCTCGGATAGGCGTTGCGAGGACGATGTGCCTGGAAGGCACTACGCCTGTGAATGCATTTTGCTCCTTTGTCCTTTGGCGTACTGCCTTCCAGGCAAATCTTGTCCATGCCTTTCCCCCGAGCACTTCGTGCCCGGTTACCATCGCTACGCTCTGTAGTGCCTTCCAGGCACTTAATCACCCAATTTGCTCCGCAGATAATTTCCGCTTTCAGGCAGATATTTTTTATTTTCTCGGACTAATTTCTTCCTTTCTCCTTGATATTTTTTCCTTTCCTATAAGAAAGTTTTTGTTACAAACTTTGTAACGCTTGTTACAAACTTTGTAATAC
>JBJEAH010000247.1:0-23864 GCA_051868815.1 Alloprevotella sp. | reverse complement strand
AAAAGGGGTTATTTGATGCAAAAATATAAAAAAAAGCAATTATCTGCCGTGGAAAAGGCGGTTTGATTGCTTCTCGGCGGGCAAAAAAGGCGGGGAAACGGGCGGCGCACTTAGTTCTTCGCGGGCGCGTTCTTGCAAACGTCCTGTATCACGAGGCCGGCGAGCGTCAGGCCGAATATGGCGGTGATGTGCATCAGCGAACCGTTGATTTGCGCCTTTCGGGCATCCAGCGCACCCAGCGAAGCGGCTTCGGGCGGCGTGCCGGCATTGGGCAGGAGCTCGTCGCTGTAAACGCACTTGAACTTGCGCCGCGGCAATTGCCCGCTCCGCTTGAAGCGGCGGCGCAAGGCCGCGCCCAGCGGGCAGCCTGCCACTTTCCAGAACTCGGCGACGCGAATGCGCGTCGGGTCCATTTTCAAGGCTGCGCCCATTGAGGAGAAGAAGCGCACGGGCAGAGAGGTGGCATGAAGGATAAGCGCGGCTTTGTCGGCAAGCGCGTCGATGGCATCTATCACGTAGTCGAAACTTTCCAGTTGGAACTGTGCCGCCGTTTCGGGCGTGTAGACCGTTTTCAAGCCGATGATTTCCGCCTCGGGGCTGATGCTGCGCAGGCGGTCGCAGAGCACGTCTACTTTATACTGCCCCACGGTCTGGGTGGTGGCGGGCAGCTGGCGGTTGATGTTGCTCTCGCTCACGCGGTCGGGGTCGACCATCGTGATGTGCCCGATGCCGGTGCGCACAAGGCTTTCGGCGCACCAGCTGCCCACGCCGCCCACGCCGAAAAGCAGTACGCGCGTATCTTTCAGGCGTTGCAGCGCGGCGGGGCCGAGGAGGAGTTGCGTGCGGTTGAATATTTCGCTATACATATATAATATATAGAAAGGGGCGTATCCGGGAAGAATACGCCCCCAATCTTTTGGTCGGATTATTTAATGACCTTGCGGCCGTTTACGATATAGATGCCACGGCGCGGCAGGGCGTTGAGGCGGCGGCCTTGCAGGTCGTAGATGTCAAGCCGCTCCTCGCTATTTTGCTGCAAGGCGTTGATGCCCGTAGTGCCGGTGAGCTCTTCAAGGAGTTTTGTGGCATCGACTTCAACCGACGGGTTCTTGAATATCTGCCACGTGCTGCCGGCATCGCTGCTCAGCCAAATGTTCACGGGCGTTGAGAGTTGAGGGCTGGCGCAAAGGTAATTGTCGCTTACAGTCGTGGTGTTGAAAACAAACCCGTTGGTGACAGGCGCGATATTAATCGGCGTAGGCGTGGCGGTCAGGTAGCAGGGACGGCCGGTCACGGCATACTTTTGCGCCCCTGCGTTGCAGAGATAATATTGTCCTTCAACGTGGAAAATAAACCAGTTGCTGTTGGGCTGCGTCACGTCGACGGCTGCGGTATAGTCGGAAGAGTACATCGTTTCGCCTTCGTTGGCCACCTTAGTGGCTTCGCCCAGCCAAATGCTTGTAGCGCTTTGCGCGGGCTTGTAAATCAGGCGGCCAAGGCCGTAGGGGTTGTGCAGCACATAGGCTGTGCCGTTTTCCAAATCTGTGAGCGATGATATTTTTGCCAATTCTCCCGTTTCGGTCGAGCCGCCGCCCGTTCCGCCGCCTCCGCCTCCGCTGCCGTTGGCAGGCTGACCGTAAAGATGAATTTCGTTGATGAAAAGATGGTCGCCGTAGCCTTCGTTGAAAGTGAGGCGGAAATAGCGTCCCGTTGCCGTAGCGGGCAGCACTGCCTGCGGGCGGAGCACGTTTGCCATAGACACATTGCTGCAGGCCGTGGTCCAGGAATAGCCGTCGGCGGAAGTTTCAACGGTGACGGCGCGGGGGTTGTAGCTCACGTTGTTCGTGCCGTAAGAATAACGTTTTGTGTAAAATTCCAAGGCTTTTAGGTCGTAGTCTTCGGGGGCTTTGATGACGACGTAATGAGGAAAGTTAACGGTTGCAGCGTCCCATTGCGAGTGCCAATAAGTGTCTTCGTCGCCATCAAGTACTTGCGCGGCGCGGCCGTTGGTGCCTTCGCCCGTTGTTTCTTGGTCGCTCCAAGCTGTTACCGTCCACGAGGCGGGGTCTACAAGCTCCGCACCGCCGAGTTCCATGCTGTATTCGATGCCCAGTTCCTTGTTGATGGCCTGCTGCACGCGGGCTTTGAGGTTGTCGAGGTTGATATTGTTTACCACGCTGTTGTCGGTGTTCAGCGTCACGCTGGTGCTGCCTTGGTCGGTAAGTCCGTAGCCGCCTGAGGTCATGTAGAAGCAGCTGGAATATTCGCTCGCCACGCCCTGCCCGTAGTCGTTGCGCGCTCCGACGGAAGTGCCGCCGTCGGTGTGGGTATAGGAAGCCCGGTTGAGGTGATACCAGGTGTTGTTGCTTGCCGAGTGCGCGTAGCAGTTGCGGAAGTAGGCCTTGCGCAATGCCTGGCCGTTGGCAGAGATATAGTTTTCGAGGAAGGAATAGAAAGCCGAGGGCGAGAAGTTCTTGGTGGAACCGGCCATGCGGTGCGTGGCGAGATATTGCCATTCGCTTTCGCCTTCCAGTCTGTACCAAGCCGAAATGAGCATGCTGTTGTAAGTCACCGTTGCGCCGTTTTCGTTCACCACTTTCTGGGAATAGGGCGTGGCGTTGCAGATAAACTGCACGAACTGTCCCGGCGTCCAAAGCGTGCCTTGCTTGAAGGCCTTGGTGCCCGTGCCCTCGTTGCCGAAGCGCTCAATGGTAACGCCCTCGCCCGAGTCGAAAGTGTTGGACTTTTTGTAGTCGGGCAGGTTGGGGTCGGTGTCGGTGTCGCCATTGTCCCATACGGAGAAGATAACGTCGCGCCGGCCGGAATTTACCTGAATGCCCATGTACATATTGGCTTGCCCGATGCACATGGCATACGTGCCCACGAAGTCGTGCCCCGTGGGTATCATCACCTCCTGATAGAGCCAGTCGCAGTTGCTCGACGGGGCAGAGGCGGAGGAATACCAAATATGCGTGGAGGGAGAGGAAAGGTTGTTGGCGAGATAGGCCGCCGTGCCGTTTTCTTTGTAGAATTTCCAGTTGCTCATCGAGCCGAAGCGGCTGCCGGTATTAGAGAGCGTGAACTTGTACCAGCCGGCCGTGGGGAAGTTTACACCGGTGAAAGCCGTGGCATCGGCTTCCGACGAACTTTTATTAAGCGAGATGTTGCCGCTGTAAATATTTGCGCCCGTTGCAGCGGAGGTGATGGTCAGCGCGAGCGTGCCGGAATAGATTACGCTACCCGAACAGGCCGAAAGCGTGGCTTTGGCCTGGCCCGCCGGGAAATAGATGTACTGCACGCACGTGTAGCCCGAGGGCCAAGACGTGAGCTTGCTTGTGTTGAGTTCGGCGTTCACAACCGAAGCCCCGTTTTGCTCGTAATAGCCTCGGCAGGCAGAGATGACATCGGGCGTGGACTGATAGTTTTGCGCCGACAATGCGCCCGGCAGCAACGCTGCGAGCGTCTGTAAGAAAACGAATAGTTTAGAATACATGTTATTTTGGGGGTTGAGATTTTAGGCATAAACTGCGGGCTATGAGCCGCGCAGACTATAAAACCGCCGCTAAGATACGGATTTTCTTATAATATAATGCAAAATCCTTGTTGGTTTTTTGAAAAAAAATCAACATAACCCACCGATAATCAAAACGCTACTACACTTGCCAGTCCGCAAGCGAAGCCCACTGCTGCGCCCAGTCCCACCTCGCCGAGGGTGTGCTGGCGCAAGATGAGCCGCGCGGTGCACACCATGCCGCAGAGCAGAATGGTGAGACAGAGCCATGCGGTGGGATCGAAGGGAATGATAAAGGAGAAGCCCATCAATGCGCCCACCACGCCGCCCGACGCCGCCGCGTGGGTGCTTACTTTCAGGCGGCTGTTGAGCAGTCCGCACACCACCTGAATGGCCAGTGCGCCCACGATGATGCTCTGCGAGAAGCGCGGCATGTGTATGGCGTTCATCGTGTAGAGCAGGGCGGCGTAGCTCGCTATGGAGAGCAGGTAGGGCACGAAGCGCCGCTCGCGCTTGCCGAGCTGGTGGCGCGTCCAGCCGTTGAACTTGCGGTAGAGGTAAATCGCAAAGCGCGGAATGAGAATGGTGAACACGTACACCATTGCCAGCAGCACGAGTTTCGTGGCAATGGGCAGCATGTTCAGATAACTGAAAGCCAGCAACGGCACGAACGCCATTACGGGCAGATAAAAGGGCGAGAAGATGAGCGAAACCACCTGCGCCGTGAGCACAATCACGTAGTCCTTGCGCGTGGCGCGGGGCTCTGCCGGGACATTTTGGGACACAATATTATATATATGGATTTTCTATAGATTCTATATTATTAGAAAAAATCATTCCTTGCGCAGCCTTGCCGGCGGCAACCCCGCCGCGTCGCGATATTTCGCCACAGTGCGCCGTGCCACGGGGAAGCCTTCCTGTTTCAGCAGGGCGGCGAGGGCTTCGTCGGCGAGCGGGTGCTTCTTGTCCTCCGCCGCAATCAGTTCGCACAGCCGCGCCTTGATTTGCCGCGCGGAGAGCTCCTCGCCGTCGCCGCCGGTGAAGAGTTGGGAGAAGAAGAATTTGAGGGGATAAGTGCCATACACCGTCTGCACGTATTTACTGCTCGTCACGCGCGAGGCCGTCGAGATGTCCACGCCCGCCCGCTCCGCCACCTCGCGCAGCGTCATGGGGCGCAGGAGCGTCTCGTCGTCGTCGGCCTTGAAAAAGTCCTGCTGCATGTCCGCTATGGCCTGCATCACGGTGAGCAGCGTCACGCGGCGGCGTTCCAGCAGGTTGAGGAAACTTTTGGCGGCCTCCACCTTCTTCCGCGCATACACGTAGGCGTCTTTTTGGCTGCGCGAGAGCGTGCCCTTGGCGTCGGCATATTGCTCAATGCTTTCCCGGAACGCGCGGCTCACGTGCAGCTCGGGCACATCGCCGCCGTTGAGCGTCACGCGCGGCGTGCCGTCGCTGTCGAGCGTCACGTAGAAGTCGGGCACTACGGTGGGCGCGGTCTCCCCCACCCCTGCCTCGTAGGCGGCAGCCGGGCGCGGGTTGAGATGCTGCAGCGTATGGCGCACGCGCTCGAAGGTATCGTCGTCCATATTCAGCCGCTGCTTCACCAAGTCCCAATGATGGTCGGCAAAGTCCTTGAAATACCGGTCCACAACGTCCAGTGCCAACTTCGTGTAGGGCGTTTGCCTTTCGGGATCGGTGAGTTGCAGGCGCAGGCATTCTTTCAGGTCGCGCGCGCCGATGCCGCGCGGCTCGAACTGTTGCAACACATGGAGCGCCTCTTCGAGTTCCTGCGCCGTCACGTCTATGCCGTGCGTGAAACTCAGCTCGTCGGCGATTGTATCCAGTGGCTTGCGCAGAAATCCGTCGTCGTCGAGCGAGCCGATGAGATATTCCACCAGCGCCCGTTGCCGCCCGGAGAGATGATGCTCGCCCGCCTGCTGCCGCAGCGCCTCGAAAAAGGAGATGCCGCCCGCCGCCTCCAAGCTGCGCCGCTCGCCGTCGGCATCGGCCCGCGCCTGCAAATAGTCGGGCACGTCATCCGCCGTGAGATAGTCGGCCAGCATGTCGCTCGTAGCGTCAGCTGAGGGGGCTGAGTCGTCGTTGTAATCATCGCCGCCGTCAGAAGCGTTGCCGGCGGCATCAGACGGCTCGCGGTAAGCATCGTCGCCGTCGTTTTCTTCCAAAGCCGCATTGTCGAGCATCTCGGCACGCACACGCTCCGCCAGTTCCGTAACGGGCAGTTCCACGAGCTTGGCCACCGCCACCTGTAGCGACGATTGCTGCTGCGTCTGTATGGCGGCTTGCGCCTGTTCAAGATGTTGCTTTGACATGGGAATAATGCTGAATGCTGCAAAAGTACGCTTTTTTGTGCATTTTAGCAGCAAAACGCGCGTTTTCTTATATGACCCGCGCTCCTCTTTCGCATAAAATCCCTATTTTTGCCATAAAGATTTTTCAAAAAATATATTCTACACATTATGGCACAAGCACCCGAGTTTAAGTATGCTCCGATGTTCCAGCCCGGAAAGGACGACACGGAGTACTATCTGTTTTCAAAAGATCACGTGAGCCTCGGCGAGTTCGAGGGACACCCCATTCTCAAAGTCGAGGCCGAAGGCATTTCCAAGATGATACGCCAGGCCTTCCGCGACGTGTCGTTCCTCCTGCGCCGCGCCCACAACGAGCAAGTGGCGAAAATCCTCACCGACCCCGAGGCCTCCGACAACGACAAGTACGTGGCGCTCACCTTCCTGCGCAACGCCGAGGTGGCCGCCAAGGGCCAGCTGCCTCTCTGCCAGGACACAGGCACGGCCATTGTGCACGGCGAGAAAGGACAGCAGGTATGGACGGGCTTCTGCGACGAAGAGGCCATCTCGCGCGGCGTTTACGACACCTACACCTCTGAAAACCTGCGCTATTCGCAGAACGCGCCGCTCACCATGTACGACGAGGTGAACACCAAGTGCAACCTCCCCGCGCAAATCGACATCGAGGCCACCGAAGGCATGGAGTACCATTTCCTCTGCGTCACCAAAGGCGGCGGCTCGGCCAACAAAACCTATCTTTACCAAGAAACCAAGGCGATCCTTAACCCCGCCACGCTCGTGCCCTTCCTCGTGGGCAAGATGAAGACGCTCGGCACCGCCGCCTGCCCGCCCTACCACATCGCTTTCGTCATCGGCGGCACGTCGGCCGAGAAGAACCTGCTCACCGTGAAGCTCGCCTCCACGCACTACTATGACAACCTGCCCACCACGGGCGACGAAACGGGACGCGCCTTCCGCGACGTAGCGCTTGAAAAGGAACTCCTCGATGAAGCCCACCGCATAGGGCTCGGAGCGCAGTTCGGCGGCAAATATTTCGCCCACGACATCCGCGTGATCCGCCTGCCGCGCCACGGCGCAAGCTGCCCCGTGGGTCTCGGCGTAAGCTGCTCCGCCGACCGCAACATCAAGTGCAAAATCAACAAGGACGGACTTTGGATAGAACGCATGGACGACAACCCCGGCAGCCTCATCCCCGCCGAACTCCGCGCCGCAGGCGAGGCCGGTGCCGTGAAAATCGACCTCAACCGCCCGATGCCCGAAGTGCTCGCCGAACTGGCGAAACACCCCGTAGGCACGCGCCTCTCGCTCAACGGCACCATTATCGTGGGCCGCGACATCGCCCACGCCAAGCTCAAGGAACGGCTCGACAGAGGCGAAGAATTGCCCGACTATATCAAGAATCACCCCATCTACTACGCAGGTCCTGCCAAGACTCCCGCAGGCATGGCGTGCGGCTCTATGGGACCCACCACAGCAGGCCGTATGGACCCCTACGTAGACCTCTTCCAGAGCCACGGCGGCTCTATGGTGATGCTCGCCAAGGGCAACCGCTCGCAGCAGGTCACCGATGCCTGCAAGAAGCACGGCGGTTTCTATCTCGGCTCCATTGGCGGTCCGGCTGCTATCCTTGCCCAAAACAACATCAAGAGCATCGAATGCGTGGAATATCCCGAACTGGGCATGGAAGCCATCTGGAAAATCGAGGTGGAAGACTTCCCCGCCTTTATTCTCGTAGACAACAAGGGCAACGACTTCTTCCAGCAAATCAAGCCCCGCTGCGCGGGCTGCAAATAAGAGCCGCCACGGGCACGCGCCCCGCGCACTAAACTCAACAACAGAGAGAGAGGGAAACGCTCCGTACAGGGACGTTTCCCCCTTTTGCGTTTTTTGGGGGGGGGACAAAATAGGGCTACAAAAACTCCGAATGCCCGCTTTGTTATAGGATAATGATGCAAAATGAGAAAATAGCGTAACTTTGCCCCACCGGGCCGCACACGATATCAGCCCGGCCGCGTTGCCGCGCCGGCCGAAAAGGGGAAGCGGCTACTGCCTCCGACCGCGAACCGCTGGTGTTCAGCAAGCCTTTCGTGGGGCGCAAGACGGTTCCGAGAGCCACGATTGAAGCCGTGAAACTCTATGCCGACCGCACCGAGGTGGACGTTACCTATTTTTCGAACGGCGAGATTGTTTACAGCAGCTCAGAGTACTATATGAAAAACATTCTGACCATTTTTGCCTTGCTGCTCCTTTTTGCAGGCTGCTCAAATTCCCGTGACACCTTTGTTGGCACATGGGCAAACAGTTACATGACCTTCACCCCCGAGGGCTACGTGGACGCGCAATATATATACGAACTGCGCCTCGACTTTGCCCACCCCGGCAGCGTGAAGTGCGACCAATTGAACCAGCCTGCCGACGGCGTGCTCTATGCCTATGAGGACATGGCTGTCTGCTCGGGCGAAGTCTACGAACCTATCACCCTCGTTGAGGTAGAGGGCGACACGGCCTTCGTGGAATATATCCACAACGAAACAGGTGAGCGGTGGAGCGCAAAGCTCGCGTTTAATCCCGCCGACAACCGCGTCGAAACCATCGACTGCACCATGGGCATCACGCCCGGCAACCCTATTGTCGGCGTCGAAAACATTACGGACGACATGATTCCCAAGATCTATACCGGCTGCGACGAGGTTACGGTGTACGAGTCCAAGGGGGAAGCCCCTGCACGCACCACAGTTTACGATTTAGATGGGAACAAGATAAAGTAACCCCCTTACACGCATCGGTCAAACCGACGCGCCCCGCACCCCTGTGCTTGCCAGCCGGCGGCACAACCGGGCGCGCTTTGGCGAAACGGCGCAAAAAGCATATCTTTGCATCAGCAGAAAGAGGAAGAGCGCAGGCTTTTCCTCTTTCTGCGTTTTTGGGGGCAAACTATCCTATATGAGCGCAAAAATTATCTTATATGACCGTAAAAATTATAAGCAAGTGCGTGAAAATTATCTCCTTGATAGTTTTTCCAATGTGCTTTATAGTGAAAAACATCTTCATTCTCGTGGATTTTTTCTCGGATAAAATTTCCTTTGTCTTAATTATCCCTAAATCTTCGCGCCGCGCCGCCTTAAAGATTGTAAATGCACCCGAAACTTTCTGCGCAGGGCGTGGCGCGGCATTAAGAAGATTTGTCTTTTCCCCGCTTTTGAAAAAGGCTATAAAAGGACGGGATGTCATGCCCGCCCGTATAGAACAACGCAAGGGACGCTCCTCGCGGTGCGCCCCTTGCGTTATTGTTTCCTAAGCCTGCGGTCGGGTCCGCAGGCTTAGCTCAGCCCTATGATTTCGCCGTCGATATAATCGATGTGGTTGGCTTGCGGGTCTTTGGGCAGGCCGGGCATGCGCAGTATGTCGCCGGCAATGGCCACTATCATCTCTGCGCCCGCGTTGATCACAACGTCGCGAATCTGGAAGTCAAACCCCTCCGCCGCGCCGTAACGCTTGGCGTCGGCCGAGAAGGAGAACTGCGTCTTGGCGATGCAGACGGGGAAATGCGACATGCCGTGCTCCTCTGCCAATTTGAGCCGCTTCACGGCGGCAGGGGCGAACGTGACGCTCGCCGCGCCGTAGATGCCCCGGGCCACCTTTTCTATCTTGGTCTTCAGGGGGTCGGTGTCGGCGTAAGTGAGCTGCAACGGGCCGGAGGGGCGGCTCTCGATGGTTTCCACCACGAGTCGCGCCATCTCGGCTGCACCCGCGCCGCCGTCGCCATAAGCGTAGTTGATGACAAACGGCACGCCGAGCGTCTGCTCGCAATGGCTGCGCAGCAGAGCCATTTCTTCATCGGTGTCGCCGGCAAAGTGGTTGAACACCACAAGCACCGTCTGCCCGAAGCCTTGCAGGTTGCGCACGTGCTTGTCGAGGTTGGCAAGGCCGGAGCGCAGACCCTCTTCGTTGGGCTCTTTAATCTTGTCGAGGGGCACGCCGCCGTGCATTTTCAGTCCCTGTGCCGTGGCCACGATGACGGTGAGGTCGGGGCGGAGGCCGCTCTTGCGGCAGAGGATATTGTAGAACTTCTCTGCTCCGAGGTCTGCGCCGAAGCCTGCCTCCGTGATGGTATATTCGGAGTGGGCCATGGCCATGCGCGTGGCGATGAGGGAGTTGCAGCCGTGGGCGATGTTGGCGAAGGGACCGCCGTGAACGATGGCGGGCGTGTTTTCGGTGGTCTGCACGAGGTTGGGCTGAATGGCGTCTTTAAGGAGCACCATGATGGAGCCTGCCACACCGAGGTCTTTCACGGTGAAGGGCTTGCCCTCGTAGGTGTAGCCGAGGAGAATGTTCTCGATGCGGCGGCGCAGGTCGTCCTCGTCGGCGGCGAGGCAGAGGATAGCCATGAGTTCGGAGGCGGGGGTGATGTCGAAGCCTGCCTGAGTGGGTATGCCGTTGGTGGCAGGGCCGAGCCCCGTGACGATGGAGCGCAGGGAGCGGTCGTTCACGTCGAGCACGCGGCGCCACAGCACTTCTTTCAGCCCGAAGCCTTCGGCGCGGTGCTGGTAGAGGTAGTTGTCGAGCAGGGCGGCAATCATGTTGTGGGCGGAGGTGATGGCGTGGAAGTCGCCCGTGAAGTGGAGGTTGATGCGCTCCATGGGCAGCACCTGTGCGTAGCCGCCGCCGGCGGCACCGCCTTTCATGCCGAAGCAAGGGCCGAGAGAGGGTTCGCGCAGTGCCACGACGGCACGGCGGCCTATCTTGTTCAATCCGAGGGCGAGGCCGATGGACACGGTGGTCTTGCCGATGCCGGCTTTGGTGGCGGTGATGGCGGTGACGAGGATAAGTTTGCCGCCTGTGGAGGGAGTGGCGGTGCGGGCGTTTTGCAAAACGCCCCTACTGCAGAGCGACAGGGGGAGCTTGGCGATGTGCTTGCCGTAGAGCTCGATGTCATCGGGGCTGATGCCCATTGCTGCCGCCACCTCTCCTATGGGCTTGAGGGGCGTGGAGTGTGCGATTTCGATGTCCTTTTTCATTATTATCTTATATGGTATTTGTGATTTCTGTGCAAAGATAGTGCAAACGAGTGCAAAGCGCCAAGTTCACTTGGATGTTTTGCCGAGTGCAGCCTATCTTATGCAAAGATAGTGCAAGGCGAGTGCAAGTTTTTCCTTTTTTCTCCCGAGCCGCAGCCTGTCTAATTAAAACGGCCTTACTGCCCCGACTTGACTATTTGGTAGCAACGGGCGGCGTTTTGGGGTGCGATTGGCACGGAATGGGGCAAAATGGGTGTTCTTTTGAAAGTAAATAAAGCTGATTTTTTGCCAAAACAAAATAATTTTCTAACTTTGCCGCCCAGTAAATAGCGATAAGTAAATCAAATCCAAATAAAAATGAAGACTAAATTCAAGACTTTGTTCGCCTTGGCAGCCCTGCTGCTCGCCTCGGCAACTTCCGCATCGGCGCAACAGACAAGCACCGACGGCAAGAACTATCCGCACATCTTCCTCGGCCTGCAAGGCGGCGCCGAAATGACGCTCTTCAACGGCACTAACGAGGTGTCGCCCATCGGCGCCTTCGAAGTGGGCAGCTGGTACAACAGCAAGGTGGGTTTGCGCGGTAAGGCTTATTTTTGGAAAAACAAATATGACAATGACAACTTACGCCAGACGTTCAAATATACGAACATGAAGACGAGCATTGACTTCATGCTCGACCTCACCAACCTCATCAAGGAAAACCGCAAGGTGAAGAATTTCAGCACCGTGTGGTTTGTGGGTGCAGGCATCAACATGAACTGGGCGAAAGACGTGGCATACGAGGCAACCGACGAATTTCCAGACGGCACGGACAAGCAGATGCGCTGGAGCGGCACGCGCCACAACGTAGGCTTCTCGGCCAACACGGGCTTCCGCTTCCAATACGACATCTTGAAATGGCTCGGCGTGAACGTGGAAGTGGCCGGCCACTACAACGGCCACCATGCGAACAACTATGCCAACAACCTCGGCGACTGGCAGTTTACGGCACTTGCCGGCGTGGTGTTTAACCTCAACCAAAAGGCTGAAAAGGCTAAGGTGGTGACACCGCCCGCCCCCGTACAGCCCACGCCCGCTCCGAAACCTGAACCTAAACCCGAGCCCAAGCCCGAACCCAAACCCGAGCCTAAACCCGAGCCTAAGCCCGAACCCACAGAGACGAAAGTCGTTATCCCTGCAGATTATCAGGAATCTGTATTCTTCGATCTTAACAAGAGCATCATCACCCCTGAGGCCGATGCCAAACTCAATGACCTGGCATTGTGGATGAAGCAGAACCAGAACGCAGAAATCTATCTCACGGGTTATGCTGACGCTGATACGGGTAATCCCAAACTCAACATGGCACTTTCTAAGAGACGTGCCGAAGGCGTGGCAAAGGTTCTTAAAGAGAAATATGGCATCGGCGAGAAGCGCATGCATGTTTCTTACAAGGGCGACACGGTGAAGCCGTATCCCACGCCTGAACAGAACCGCTGCGTGGTGCTTAGCACGAAGAAGTGATTGACATTATTATGCTCAAATATATAAAAGCCTCGCTACGGCGGGGCTTTTTTCGTTTTGTTTTGATATGCTTTCCTCCGAAAAAATAAAATCTGCCGCCGCAGCCGTGGGCTTCGACCGCTGCGGCATTGCGCGCGCCACGGCCGTGAGCGGGCAGAGGGCCGCAGAGTTGCGGGCGTGGCTGGCAGAGGGCTGCCACGGCGAGATGGACTATCTGGCCCGCAATGTGGAGAAGCGGCTCGACCCAAGGCTTTTGGTGGAGGGGGCGAAGACGATTGTGAGCGTGGCGCTGTGCTACAATCCCGGCGAGGAAGCCGTGAGTGCGGAGTGGCACTTGGCACGCTATGCCTACGGGCGCGACTATCACGAGGCGGTGAAAGACCGCCTGCGGCAGATGTTTGCCCTCCTTGCCTTAGAAGAGGGGCGCGACGGCCGCGCCTTTGCCGACACAGCGCCCATCGACGAGAAATATTGGGCAGAGCAGGCGGGCATCGGCTGGCGCGGGCGCAACAGCCAGATCATCATTCCCGGTGCGGGCAGTTATTTCGTGCTGGGCGAACTTGTGCTGCTTGATGAGGCAAACGTTTACGATAGCCCCGCGACGAACCGTTGCGGCTCGTGCCGCGCTTGCCTCGATGCCTGTCCCGGCGGTGCGTTGCTCGGCGACGGCAGACTTGATGCACGCCGCTGCCTGTCGTATCTCACGATAGAGCATCGCGGCGCACTGCCCAAAGAACTTGTGGCAGAGATGCGAGGCTGCTTTTACGGCTGCGACCGCTGTGCCGAGGTGTGCCCGTGGAACAAGAAAGCGATGGCCGCAACGTGCGGGGATTTTCTCCCGCGAAGGGCCATCGCTGACATGAAGCCTGCCGACTGGGCGGCGCTCACCGTGGAGCAATATCGCTCGCTTTTCAAGGGCAGCGCCGTGAAGCGGGCAAAATATGAGGGATTGATGCGCAACATTCGCTTGCTGCGCGATGCGGATCAATAACTTGTTTCTTTCCCGCCCTTGTCAATCGCGCGCCACGCATAGAAGATATATGCCAGCACGAAGGGAATGAGCAGCGACACCGCCGACATCACTTGCAGCGTGAACAGCCCGGAGGAGCTGTTCTCGATGGTGAGCGAGCAGGCGGGGTTGGCAGTCGAGGGGTAATAGGCAGTGTTGTTAAGGCCGGCAAGGAGCAGCAGGCCGAGTACGGCGAGCACCGTGCCCGTTCCCGACAGCCAGATGCCGCGCACGAAGCCAGGGCGCAGGAAGGTCAATGCCATGCCCGTGAGCACCAGCACCGCACCAAGCAATAGAGCGGCGGTCACGGCCGGCAGAGCAAGGGCGTTGTGCAGGTACTTAAACGGTTCGGCGGCGATGACGCCCGTTTCGGGATTGCTGCCGAGGCCGTCCATTGTGAACACATGCGCCAAGAACGCTACGAAGAGCAGGGCGAAGGGCACGCCGTCGATGAGCATTCTGCGGCGCAGCCGCGCGCGCAGGGTCTCTTCGCCGTCAAGGTTGTTCACCATATACATTGCCCCGAGCACGCGGGCGAGGAACATTACTGCCAGTCCCAGCACCCAGTTCCACGGGTTGGCCAGCGCGTCCAAACCGTGCCAGCTGTTTGCCCAGCGGCTGATGACGGGCGATAAGTCCGTGCCGGGCAGTGTGCCGATGGCGCTCTTGTCCACCGTGAACGCTGCGCCGTTGAAGAAGGTGCCCACCGCCATGCCGATGAGCAGCGGGGCGAGCAGACCGCTCACTGCCAGCACGCGACGCCATGACTTTTGGCTCAGCCATGCGCCCTGCTTGGCTTGGAACTCATAGCTCACGGCTTGCAGCACGAAGCAGCAGAGTATCAGCATCCACACCCAGTAGGCACCGCCGAAACTCGTGCTGTAAAAGAGCGGGAAGGAGGCAAAGAACGCGCCGCCGAAGGTGACGAGCGTCGTAAATGTGAGTTCCCACTTGCGCCCTGTGGCGCCCACAAGCTGACTGCGCTCCTCGGGCGTGCGCCCCACGCAGAAGATTAGGCTGCCGCCGCCTTGAACGAACAGCAGGAACACGAGCAGCCCGCCCAGCAGGCTGACAAGAAACCACCAGTATTGTTGCAAAAACAGTTGTGACATGATTGTTTGGTATTTTTATTAAAAGAAAGACACGTTTATTCCGCCTTATGCTCGCGTATAGCTTTGAGCATGATGCGCAGTTCCACGAAGAGCAAGGCCGTGAAGAGCGCGAGGAAGATGAAGAAGGTGGTCTGCACCGCCTGCGGGCTGAGGCTTGAGATGGCCGCGTTTACGGGCAGCAGGTCCTGAATGGCCCAAGGCTGCCGTCCCACTTCTGCCACAATCCAGCCCGCCTGTCCGCCGAGATAAGCCAGCGGCAGGCACCACATGCCTGCGTGGAGCAGCCAGCGGCGGGCGGCAAGGTTGCCTTTCTTGCGGGAGAACCATGCCACGAGCACGAAGAGCAGCATCAGCACCATGCCCGTGCCTACCATGATGCGGAACGACCAGTAGACTATCCATACGGGCGGCACGAGTTGCTCCTTGTTGCCGATGAAGCCGTAGCCGAAGTAGGGCAAATTTTCTTTATATTCTTTATTGGCAACCGCCTGCTCCTCGGGCGTGGCGAGCGAGTCGCCCTGCATGGCACGCAACTTCGAGAACGCCTGCACTGCCTGCTTGCCGCGCTGCATCTTCTCCTCGGCAGAAAGGTGCACCGTGCCGTCGGGGGCGGTGTAGCCGTCGAGCAGATTGTCGATGCCCGGCACATAGCCGTTGAAGTCGTGCGTGGCGAGCATGGAGAGCATGCCTGGAATTTCAATGCCCGGCACGATGGAGAACGGTGCCTGCGGCCCGCCCTGCCGCAAGCCTTCTGCGGCGGCGAGTTTCATGGGTTGCTCTTTGGCGATGCTGATGCCCGACTGGTCGCCCGTGCCCATCACGATGAGCCCGCTCACCAGTCCCGTCACGGCGGCGATGCGCATGCTTGCCAACGCCGTGCGTCCGTTGCGCCCGCGCAGCAGGAACCAGCTGCTCACGGCTACCACGAACACCGCGCCCGTGAGCCAGCAACTGCTCACTGTGTGGAGGAACTTCATGGCGGCCTCGGGGGCGAATGCCACGGCGAAGAAGTCCGTCATCTCGCTACGTGCCGTGAGCGGGTTCAGTTCCATGCCCACGGGGTGCTGCATCCAGCTGTTCGCCACAAGAATCCACCACGCCGAGAGCGTAGCGCCGATGCCCGTGAGCCACGTGGAGGCGAGGTGGAACCCGCGCCCCACCTTGTCCCAGCCGAAGAACATCACGCCGATAAAGGTGCTTTCCATAAAAAATGCCACGATGCCCTCGATGGCGAGCGGCGCGCCGAAGATGTCGCCCACAAACCACGAGTAGTTGCTCCAGTTTGTGCCGAACTCAAATTCGAGAATCAGCCCCGTGGCCACGCCGACGGCAAAGTTGATGCCGAAGAGTTTTTGCCAGAAGCGGGCGGTGTCTTTCCAAAACGCCTCGCCCGTGCGCACATACTGCGTTTCCATCAACGCCATAATCAGTGCCAGCCCCAGCGTGAGCGGCACGAACAGCCAGTGATAGCAGGCCGTCAGGGCAAACTGCGCGCGCGACCAGCCGATGAGCGCAGTGCCGATGCTTTCCAATAGATACATATTTATATATAAGGTTAAAAGTTAATTTACTTGTTGCTTGGCGGGCGTTCTGCAGAACGCCCCTACTTGTTTGCTGATATCGCTCTATTTCGCCCTTTCCGTCAGTGTGCCGCCCACTGCTTCGCTGCGTTCTTCTGCCGAAAGCCCGGCGAGGGCGGGGCGGAAGAAGAAGAGGCGCAACACGGCGAAGATAATAATCAGTTTTATGATGACCAGCAGCCACAGTTGCCGCCCCCAGGTCATGCGGCGAATGCCGTCGGCGTACATCTTGAAGAAATTCATCTTTTTATATCGCGTAATAATGCCGCCTAAGTTATTAAAAAAACCATAATTCGCGCACTAAATGCCTTGAAAAATGCCTTTTTCGGTGATAAAAGCCGTACAAACGCCCCTGAAATCTTGCCTTAATGGCGTTTTTTCCCTAATTTTGCCGCCGAAACACAGTTTCCCCCTTTGCATCAGCAGGGCGGCTTCTCCAAAAAGGATGCCCGGATGGTGGAATGGTAGACACGAGGGACTTAAAATCCCTTGGCCATTACCGGCTGTGCGGGTTCGAGTCCCGCTCCGGGCACCCTATAAGCCCCTTAACCAAATGCGGTTGAGGGGCTTTTGATTTACCCTTATATTCAAAGGAGCATCAATGTTTGGGTCAAATTTGCCTTTTTCTCAAAAAACCAAAAGGAAAAGCACACTTTCAAGCGGGAAAAGCGTATTTTTGCAAAAAGAAGACGCTTTGGGGGCGTATGCTTATGCGCCCCTACTGTTTACTCATTAATAAAAATATGCCAGAGGAAACGCTTACGCCGATGATGAAGCAGTTTTATGACCTCAAGGCCAAAAACCCTGATGCCATTCTGCTGTTTCGCTGCGGCGACTTTTACGAAACATATGCCTCCGATGCCGTGACGGCTGCGGGCGTTCTGGGCATTACGCTTACGCGCCGCAACAACAAGGGCAGCGGATCCGCTACGGAAATGGCAGGTTTCCCCTTCCACGCGCTTGACACGTATCTGCCGCGCCTTATCCGCGCGGGCTTCCGCGTGGCCATCTGCGACCAGCTGGAAGACCCTAAGCTCACGAAGAAACTCGTGAAGCGCGGCATCACGGAACTCGTCACGCCGGGCGTGGCGATGGCGGACAACGTGCTCAACGCGAAGGAGAATAATTTCCTCTGTGCCATTCACTACGGCGCGGCGGCCGTGGGTATGTCGCTGCTCGACATCTCTACGGGCGAGTTTCTCGTGGCAGAGGGGCGGGCGGAATACATCGACAAGCTCCTGAGCGGCTTTGCACCGAAAGAGGTGCTGGTGCAACGCGGCAGCAAGGCCCGCTTCACGCAGATGTTCGGCTCGCGCTTCTTTATCTTTGAGGTGGACGACTGGGCATTTACGGGCAACACGGCCCGCGAGAAGCTGCTGAAGCATTTCGAGGTGAAAAACCTCAAAGGCTTCGGCGTGGAGCACCTGAAAGAAGCCACGGTGGCGGCAGGCGTTATCCTGTGCTATCTCGACATGACGCAGCACACGCACATCAGCCACATCACCTCCCTGCGGCGCATTGAGGAAGACCGCTACGTGCGCCTCGACAAGTTCACCATTCGCAACCTCGAATTGGTGGAACCGATGTGCGAGGGCGGCGCTTCGCTCTTTTCCGTCATCGACCGCACGCTCACGCCGATGGGTGCGCGGCTGCTGCATCGCTGGGTGCTATTCCCCTTGCGGTCGGTTGGCGATATAGAGGAGCGGCAAAACGGCGTGGAACATTTCTTCCGCGAGCCGGAGTTTCGCGACCTCTGCGAAATGGAACTGCCGAAGGTGGGCGATATGGAGCGCATCGTGTCGAAAGTAGCCACGGGGCGCGTCAATCCGCGCGAGTTGCAGCAGCTGCGGGGCGCGCTCGAAAGCACGGCGCTGCTGAAATACGCCTGCACGCATTCCGACGACCCTTCCATCAAGAAAATAGGCGAGCGGCTCAATCCCCTGCCCGAGTTGCGCGAGCGCATCAGCAGGACGCTGACCACCGACCCGCCCATACTCGTGGCCAAGGGCGGCGTGATTACTTCCGGGGTGAGCGAGGAACTGGACGAGTTGCGCAGCATTTCTTCCTCCGGCAAGGACTATCTTCTGAAAATACAGCAGCGCGAAAGCGACGCTACGGGCATTCCGAGCCTGAAAATCGGATTTAACAACGTGTTCGGCTATTACATCGAGGTGCGCAATAATTATAAGGCGCAAGTGCCCGCCGACTGGGTGCGCAAGCAGACGCTCGCACAGGCCGAACGCTACATCACGCAGGAACTTAAAGAATACGAGGAGAAGATTTTAGGGGCAGAGGACAAAATTCTTGCGCTCGAAGCCGAACTCTATGCACAATTATTGAATTACGTGGGCAGCCACATCGCTCCCTTGCAGGAGGACGCTGCCGCGCTTTCCACGCTCGACTGTCTGCAATCGCTCGCAGCCGTGGCGCGCGAACGGCGTTACGTGCGCCCCGCCGTGGACGAAAGTCTCGTTATCGATATCCGGCAGGGGCGGCACCCCGTGATTGAAACGCTGATGCCGATTGGCGAGGAATATGTGGCAAACGACGTGATGCTCAACACCACAACGCAGCAAATCATCATCGTGACAGGTCCGAACATGGCGGGTAAGAGTGCCCTGCTCCGCCAAACGGCACTCATCACGCTCTTGGCGCAAATGGGCTCGTTTGTGCCTGCCGACAGCGCAACCATCGGCGTGGTGGACAAAATCTTCACCCGCGTCGGGGCAAGCGACAACATCTCGCTCGGCGAGAGTACGTTTATGGTGGAGATGAACGAGGCGGCCAATATCATGAACAACCTGAGCGAGCGCAGCCTTGTGCTCTTCGATGAACTGGGGCGCGGCACGTCGACCTACGACGGCATCTCCATAGCCTGGGCCATTGTGGAATATATCCACGAGAACCCGAGGGCGCACGCCCGCACGCTCTTCGCCACGCACTATCACGAACTCAACGAAATGGAACGGCTCTTCCCGCGCGTCAAGAACTGGAACGTTTCGGTGCGCGAGGTGAACAATCGCGTGGTGTTTCTGCGCAAATTGCAGCCGGGCGGTTCGGAACACTCTTTCGGCATTCATGTGGCACGCCTCGCGGGTATGCCTGCCTCTATCGTGAAGCGCGCGGGGCAGATCCTCCACGACCTCGAAAGCGCGGGGGCGAAGGCAGGAAGCAACCTGCCAAAAGGCGAAAGCATCTCGCAAGTGGACACCACCACGGGCACGCAGCTGAGTTTTTTCCAACTCGATGACCCCGTGCTGAAACAGATACGCGACGAGTTGCTGCACATCGACGTGAACAACCTCACGCCGCTCGAAGCCCTCAACAAACTCAACGACATCAAGCGTATCCTTAAAGGATAAAGTAGTTTATTCGTCTACTATATATATATAATATTGTATATCCCTATGACCGCAATCAAAGAAACTTGGAAGACGCTCGGCTATATCAATGAGCCTGTGCCCGAAGGCATAGACCTCAAGGCCGAGATCCGCAAAATGTGCCGGGAGAAGAACGCCATAATCCTTGCACACTATTATACCGAAGGCGTAATTCAGGACATCGCCGACTTCATCGGCGACAGCCTTGCCCTTGCACGCAAGGCCGCTCAGACGGATGCCGACGTGATTGTGATGTGCGGCGTGCACTTTATGGGTGAAACCAACAAAATTCTCTGCCCCGAAAAGAAAGTGCTCATTCCCGACCTTAACGCCACCTGCTCGCTCGCCGAAAGCTGTCCGGCAAAGGAGTTCGCCGAATTTGTGCACGACCACCCCGACCACACGGTCATTTCCTACGTCAACACCTCTGCCGCCACGAAGGCGGTGACGGACGTGGTGGTCACCTCGGGCAATGCCAAGCAGATTGTGGAGAGTTTTCCGAAGGACGAAAAGATTATCTTCGGACCCGACCGCAACCTCGGGGCTTACATCAACAGCATCACGGGGCGCGACATGCTCCTGTGGAACGGTGCGTGCCACGTGCACGAGCGTTTCTCGGTGGAAAAGCTCGTACAGCTCAAGCAGCAATATCCCGAAGCCAAGGTGCTGGTGCACCCCGAGTGCAGAGGCCCGATTGTGAAACTGGCTGACGTGGTGGGCTCCACCGCCGCCTTGCTCAAATATGCAGTAAACGCCGAAGCCGATACCTTCCTCGTGGTGACGGAAAGCGGCATCTTGCACGAGATGCAGAAGCAATGCCCCGGCAAGCAGTTCATACCCGTGCCGCCCGACGACAGCACCTGCGGTTGCAACGAATGTAACTTTATGAAGCTCGTGACCCTCGAAAAGGTCTACAACACTCTGCGCTACGAATGGCCTGTAGTGGACGTGCCCGCCGATATCGCCAAGGCGGCCGTGCGCCCCATCAACCGTATGCTGCAACTCTCCGAGCAGCTCGGGCTTTAGATTGTAGGCCCCAACTCGTCTACTATATAAAAACCTATTCCTTAACCTTTACTATGAAGACACGCTTTCTTTTCTTGGCAATCCTGCTTGTTGCCTGCCAAGCCGTGAGTGCCGCCACTCCCTCGCTTTCGATTATTCCCCTGCCCGCACACATGGAGCAGAGCGGAGGTACGAGTAGTTTCTGCAAGAAATTCACCATACGTTTGGACGCAGCCGCCCCGGCAGAGGTTGGGGCGGTGGTGAGCCGCTTTTCCCACGAGTTTTGCACCGCCACGGCTATGGACGTGCAGCGCACCAAGAAGAGTTCCGCCACGATGACGCTCACGCTCGACACCTCCCTCTCAAGCGAGGCCTATACGCTCGAGGTGGCGGGCGGCAAGGTGCGCATCTCCGCCGCGCAGCCTGCCGGTTTCTTCTATGCCCTGCAAACTTTCAAGCAACTATTTCCACGTTCCGTCATGGCAGGACAGCCGTGCACGGAGAAGAATAAGGTGTGGACCGTGCCAAATGTGCGCATCAGCGACGCGCCCCGTTTCGCCTGGCGCGGCTTCATGCTCGACGAGGGTCGCCATTTCTACGGGAAAGAAGAAATCAAGCGCGTGCTCGACTTGATGTCGGTCTATAAGATGAACCGTTTCCACTGGCATCTGACCGAAGACCAAGGCTGGCGCATCGAAATCAAGAAATACCCGCGCCTCACTGAGGTGGGCGCATGGCGCAACAGCAAGGTGCTCGGCTGGGGCGACGTTAAGCCCGACGGGCAGCGTTACGGTGGCTTCTATACGCACGCCGACGTTAAGGAAATCGTGGCTTATGCCGCCGAGCGTTTCATTGAAATCGTGCCCGAGGTAGATATTCCAGGGCATTCGCAGGCCGCCGTGGCTGCCTATCCCGAATTTCTTGCCTGCGACCCCGACCAGCCGCACGAGGTGTGGCTGTGGCAGGGCGTTTCGGCCGACGTGATTAATGTGGCGGAGCCACGTGCCGTGCAGTTTGCCTGCGACGTGATTGACGAACTTGCTGCGCTTTTTCCTTTCGGCTATATTCATCTCGGCGGCGACGAATGCCCCACAGACAAATGGGAGCGCAATGCTTTGTGCCAGGCGCGCCTGAAAGAGATTGGTTCTGAAAAATACCGTGATTTGCAAATAGACTTTTATCATAAATTGCAGCAGCACATCTCAAAGCAACCGTTCGAAAAGCAGCGTAAACTGATTTTCTGGAACGAGGTGCTGCACGGCAACACCGCGCCGCTCGGCAAGGACATCACCATCATGGCTTGGATTGGTGCGGACGGAGCGGCACGCGATGCCGCCGGCCGTGGGTTCAACACGATTCTTTCGCCGCAAATTCCCTATTACATCAACCGCCGCCAGTCGCAACTCTCCACAGAGCCGCGCTCGCAAGGCCACGGCACAGAGACCGTTGAGGCGGTATATAATTACGTGCCTGCCAAGGACGTGCCCGAAAATCTGCAAGTAAAATATCTTGGCGTTCAGGCAAACTTCTGGACAGAGTGGGTGGAAGACGCCGCTACCGTTGAGTATCTGATGATGCCGCGCCTCGCCGCCGTGGCAGAAGCGGGCTGGACGCCGCAGGCACGCCGTGCCTATCCCGATTTCCTCAATCGCTTGCAAGGCGAAGCCGGGCTGTACGAACTAATGGGCGTAAGCTACGGCAAGCATGTTTTTCAATAAATCAGCATTTTCCTTAAATCCAATACGATGCAAAACAACGAAATTAAAGAAATGAAGAACAAGCGCAGCCCGATTACGTGGGTGCCGACGGCTTACTTTGCAATGGGGCTGCCCTTCGTGGTGCTCAATATGGTGACCGTCCTGATGTTTGAAGGCTTGGGCGTGGACAAGACGCTCATCACGTTCTGGACATCACTTATCCTCCTGCCCTACACGCTCAAACCGCTGTGGAGCCCGTTCCTCGAATTGTTCAAAACCAAGAAGTTTTGGGTGGTGCTCACGCAAATGGTAACGGGCGTGACCTTCGGTTTGGTGGCGTTCTCTCTGGGCTTGCCCAATTTCTTCACCATTGCCATTGCGCTTTTGGCTGTCATTGGTTTCAGCGGCGCCACGCACGACATTGCCTGCGACGGCGTGTATATGAGCGAACTGGACGAAGGGCAGCAGGCAGCCTATATCGGCTGGCAGGGCGCATTTTATAATATAGCCAAAATCGTGGCAACGGGTGGCTTGGTATATTGCGCCGGAAAAATCATTAAGTATTTCATGGCGGAGGGACAGAGCGAGTTTACCGCCAACCAATATGCCTGGACCATCATCATTGCCGCGCTCGGCGCAATCATGGTGTTGCTGAGCCTGTACCATTCCCTCATGCTGCCCGGCTCCGCGCCGAAGCATTGCGTCACGTCGGTGCGCCAAACGGCCATTGAGTCGTGGGACATGCTGGCAGACTTTTTCAGAAAGAAACACATCGTCTACTACATTTTCTTCATCATTCTCTACCGCTTTGCCGAAGGTTTTGTGATGAAAATCGTGCCGCTCTTCCTCAAAGCCCCGCGGGCTGAGGGCGGTTTGGGCTTAGACGTAGATACCATCGGCCTGTTCTACGGCACCTACGGCGCGGCGGCTTTCGTGGGTGGTTCAATCCTGGCGGGCTATTTTATCAAGGCCATCGGCCTGCGCCGCGCCCTGTTCATACTCTGCTGCGCCTTCAATATTCCTTTTGTCATCTACACCATATTCTCCATCACCCAGCCCACCAACGAGTGGCTAATCTGTTCGGGCATCGTGTTCGAATATTTCGGTTACGGCTTCGGCTTCGTGGGCCTTACGCTCTATATGATGCAGCAGGTAGCTCCGGGAAAGAGCCAGATGGCGCACTACGCCTTTGCCTCGGGCATTATGAACTTGGGCGTGATGTTGCCGGGCATGATGAGCGGCTGGCTGTGCGAGCAGTTGGGCGTGTGGTTTGACAAGCCCGGAGGTTACGAGCCTTTCTTTATCTTCGTGCTCTTCGCCACCATTCCCTCATTCCTTATCACATATTTCGCACCGTTCAAAGAAACCAATAACCAATAAATATGCGGGCGTTTTGCAAAACGCCCCTACTCCTTATTCACTATAAACAATTTACCTAATACCATGCTTACACCCATACCTTGGCAGGAACGCCCTGCCGGCTGCAAAGACATCATGTGGCGCTATGCCGAAAACCCCGTTATCGGCCGCTACGACATTCCCTCGTCCAACAGCATCTTCAACAGTGCCGTGGTGCGCTTCGGCGACGGCTTCGCCGGCGTGTTCCGCTGCGACAACAAACGCGTGCAGATGAATATCTTTGCCGGCTTCTCCAAAGACGGCATCCACTGGGACATCAACCACGAGCCGATTAAGTTTGTTCCCGGCAATACGGAGATG
>JBJEAH010000246.1:0-24121 GCA_051868815.1 Alloprevotella sp. | reverse complement strand
GTAATACATGTTACAAACTTTGTAACAAACTTTTTCTGCGCAGATAGTGAAAAATGTCATGGAGCAAGGAAAAAACAGCTTGGGCTTGGCAAAAAAGATTTGCCTTGAAATCGATTGGGAAGGCAGGGAGTCGGTCATTCTTCGCAATCTCTGCGATGGGGATTTTCCCCGAGGCGGTGTGGCTGTGCAAGCAGGCACAGAGCCAAACGATGTTTTAGACATTTTCGGCAGTCTTCGTGCTTGCTACTGAAAAAAAAGCCACCGAAAACGCCGTCTTTGCGACAAAAAGGCAATTTATGCAAAAAAGAAAAAACAAAGGGTATAATTGGTTAGTTTCGTATAATTGTGTAATTTTGCAAAGTCAAATTAAACAGACTCTTCTTTTTTATCCAAATATGCATACCTTGGTTTGCCAAACGGGGGGGGTAAAACCCCTTTACCATACAACTGTAAATAGAATATGTGCGCATGCTTCGCCTTCCGAATCGGGAAGACGGGGCATGCGCGCCGTTTTTTACGTGCGCGTACGTGCGCGTACGTAAAAAAAATAATATTGTATAAGCGATTTTTAACGCTACCGGCACCAAAGACTTTTATTTACAAAACTTAGGAGGGAAAAAATATGAACGGAGAACCAATCGCCATGTTCTGGTTACTCAATATTATCGCCGCATTTGTACTTAGCCTCGCCTTTACGGCGTTTGTGACGTGGAACATATTGAACCTGTCGTACCACAAGCAACTCTTCGACGTGCCCGACGACCGCAAGATCCACGAGGGGTTGGTGCCGCGCCTCGGCGGCGTGGCGTTCAACCCCGTAGTGTTTTTCACGTTGGCGCTGATGCTGGCCGTCAATGCCTGCTTGGGCAACAGTGAATTGCAGGATGCCGTGGGGCGGGAGGTGCAGCAGGTGGCGTGTACCTATTGCGCCATGACGCTGGCTTACCTCACGGGCATCATCGACGACCTGATGGGCGTTCGCTACGTTTCCAAGTTTATCATTCAGTTTGTCATCGGCCTGCTGCTGATAGGCGGGGGCGTGATGATAACGGATTTCCACGGCCTGCTGGGCATCCATGAGCTGCCGGTCTGGGCCTCCGTGCCGTTCTCGATATTCACCACAATATTCATCATCAACGCCATCAACCTCATCGACGGCATCGACGGCCTTGCGCTTGGGCTGTGCATCGGCGCATTCACCGTTTACGGCACGGTGTTCTTCCTTGCGGGCATGATGCTCCACGCGCTTCTGGCCGCCGCCTCGCTGGGCGCGTTGTCATCGCTGTATCTATACAACGTGTTTGGCAACGTGAAGCGCAAGCGCAAGATTTTCATGGGCGACACGGGGTGCATGGTAATTTCCGTGATGATATGCTACCTGAGCTACAAAGTGGCCAACATCGAGGACTTGAGGAGCTACGAACCTAACTTGTTCGTGCTGTCGTTTTCGCCGCTGCTGATACCGTGTCTCGACGTGGTGCGCGTGTTTCTCTACCGCGTGCGCCACGGCAAGAACCCCTTCCTGCCCGACCGTCACCATATCCACCACAAACTGCTCGACCTCGGCATGAAGCCGTGGCAGGTGATGCTGGCACTTATCTTCTCGGCCATCGCGCTGACGGTTGTCAACGTGGAATTGTCGCGCAGCATCAACGTGACGCTCCTTCTGGCCATCGACATCGTGCTTTGGACCGCCATCAACCTGGTGTTGAGAAAGCGGATTGAGTTTCTGAAAAAAAACGAAGAAGCCGCCGCTACTGCCGACAGCAGCCTATCTTAAAAAAACGCCCATACTCGTATATGACAAAATCTATCTTGAAACACCTTGTAAAGAATTTTGCCGCCGCAGCGGCCCTGCTGTTCTGCTCGTGCTCGGCACCGAAGGACATCGCCTATTTCCAGGACGCGCCCGCGCTGCAAAACATGGCCTTGCAGGCAGAGCAGCAATTCAAGCTGCGCCCCGAAGATAAAATCAACATCGTGGTGAACAGCAGCAACCCGATGCTCGAACGGCAGTTTACGCTCACGTCGCCCACATCGTCGGGCGGCATTCTCGGCGCAGAGACCAAGCCCGTCACCACGGCAGGCGCAGGCAGCAGCCAGCAAATGCCGGCTTACACCGTGGACGAGCAGGGCACAATCGACTTTCCCGTGCTGGGCAAGATACGCGTGGCTGGCATGACGCGCACGGAAGTGGCAAATTATATTAAAGAACGCCTCGTGGCACGCGAGCTGGTGACCGACCCCATCGTGACGGTGGAATACGTGAACCTCAGCGTGAACGTGCTGGGCGAGGTGAACAAGCCCGGCAACGTGGCCATCACCAAGGACCATTTCACCATTCTCGATGCACTGGCGCGCGCCGGCGACCTCACTATCGACGGCAAGCGCACCAACGTCATGGTGAACAGGCAAGTGGACGGCGCCAACCAGGTGTATTATATCGACCTGACAAACATGCAGACTATGCTGCTCTCGCCGGCATACTATCTGCAGCAGAACGACATCGTCTACGTGATGCCCAACGAGAAGAAGAAGCGGCAGTCCACCCCAACGCAAAACGCCTTCCAAAGCCCCACGCTCTGGATCTCAATCCTCTCGCTCGCCGCCACGCTGACCGCCATTTTCCTGAAATAGCAGCCTGCCGCGAAGGCAGATTTTTCCTAAAAAAACACACACCCTCCCCATGAGTAACCAGACTCCCGTAATCCGACAAGTAGAAGATTTCCTCTCGCTCCAAGACTTCTGGTATATATGCCGCAGCCAGACCAAGTGGTTCGTGGTTTCTGTGACGCTGTCCGTGCTGGCCGCCGCCTACTACCTCAGTTTCACCACAGACATCTATACGCGCGACGCGGCGGTGATGGTAAAGGACGAAACGACGCGCGGCCTCGTGGCGCAAAACGCCGGCGAGGACTTCAGCAACATGGCACTCGTGCAGCAGCCCACGAATGTGCCCAACGTGCTGCGGCAATACACGTCGCTCGCGCTCCTCACCGACGTGGCGGCACGTCTCAATCCCAAAGCCGCCGGGCGCGACCTCCTCATGGAGGCAAAGGACATTCGCAGCAGGCTCACCGTGAGCATGGACGACGAGAAATCCACCGTCATCAACCTCACCTACAACGACATATCGCCCGAAAGGGCCGAGCGCGTGCTGAGCACCATTATCGATGTGTTCAACGTGCGCTGGCTCGAAGAGAAAAGCCAGATGGCCAAAAGCACCGCCGCCTTCATCAACGACCGCCTGGGACTTATCGAGAACGAACTCAACCAAGTGGACGACAGCATCTCCACCTTCAAGACGCGCCACCAGATTACCGACCTCCAGCAGGTGAGCGACCTCTATCTGCAACAGCAAACGGAGTCGGAAGCCGAAATCCTGAAACTCACCAACCAGCTGTACATGGCGCAGTATATTCTCAACATTCTCAAAGACGAGAAGCTCACGCACCAACTGCTGCCCACACACACGGGGCTGACCAACGGCGAAGCCGTGGCAATGATCGGGCAGTACAACCAGCTGCTGCTCAAACTGAAAAACAACCTCATGGGCACTTCGGCGCAAAACCCCATCATCATACGCCAGGAGGCCGAACTCGCCGACGTGAGGAAAAACATCATCGCCACCATCGGCAACCACATCCAAACCCTGCAAATCGAAATACAGTCGCTGCAAAGCTACAACGAGGAGGCGAAAGAGAAAGTGTCCTCCGGTCCCGACCAGGCAAAACGCCTCATCTCGGTTGAGCGCGACCAGAAAGTGAAAGAGAGCCTCTACCTCTATCTCTTGCAGAAGAAAGAGGAAAACGAAATCAGCATGACCTACGCCTCCATGCCCACGCAGGTCATCGACATGCCCCACGGCAGCATGCTCCCCACATTCCCCAACAAGCGCAGCACGATTATGGCCGCCATTCTCTTCGGCCTGATCCTCCCCGCACTCGTGATTTTCATAAAGGTAAACCTCGACACGACCGTGCGCAACAAGCTGGACATCGAAAGCCGCACGAACATACCCATCGTGGGCGAAATCCCCTACTACGAAAAGGCATCGGGCTTCACGTGGGCGAAGAGGCTGTTGAGGCGGTTTGGCAGACGCTCCTTCAAGCGCCGCAGGCAACGCCCGCCCACGCCGCTCGTGGTGGAACGCCACAGCCAGGACGTGCTCAACGAGGCCTTCCGACTGCTGCGCTCCAACCTCGAGTTTATGTCCGACACGCCGAAACACAAGAACGTCTACCTCGTCACCTCCATGTATGCAGGGTCGGGCAAGACGTTCGTGAGCATGAACCTCGCCCTCGCCCTCGCCATCAAGGGCAGGCAGGTGCTCTTTATCGACGGCGACCTGCGCCGCGCCACGGCCACGCGCACCTTCGGCAACCGCGACTTGGGACTGGCTGACTATCTGGGCGAGAAGGTGGACGACATCAGCCAGGTGGTCTACCAGTACGAGCAATATCCCTCGCTGCATATCCTGCCCGTGGGCACCACGCCGCCCAACCCCACGGAACTGCTCTCAAGCCAGCGGATGCAGCAGCTGCTTGAAGCCCAACGCGCCAACTACGACTTTATCCTCATCGACTGCCCCATGACCGAAACGCTGGCCGATGCCTCCATTATCGAGCACATGGTGGACCGCACGCTCTACGTGGTGCGTGCCGGACTGTTCCAGCGCCGGCAGGTGACGCAGCTCGATGTCTACGTGCAGACCGGGAAATACAAAAACCTCTCGCTCGTGCTCAATGCCATTCCGCCAGTGGAGCGATACACCCACGGCTATAAATACTACGCTTACGGCTACGGCTACAATTATTCATCGTAAGGCGGCAGTAGGGGCGTTCTGCAGAACGCCCGCCAGGGTGCTCCGCATGGCATCAGTCAATAATGCAATGATTTAACGGGCGTTCTGCAGAACGCCCCTACTCGTGAGACCTGAACATTCAGTTAAGGTGGATTCCATTAATTTGCTTTGGCTGATTTTGGATTTCTTTCGAGGATAAATTGTAAGTCGAAGAGGGAGCGTAGCGGGCTACGTAACCGATGAGACTTACGATTTATACCGAAAAGAAATCCAAAAGCTGACAATACGTCAAACCCAAATTATAATCATGTTTACGGTGGGAATTAATAGAACCCACCTTAATTCAACCAACGGCTTTTCAAAAGAATAAAAAAAATGAATAGCAACCTGCATTTCATTCGCATCGTCTGCCTTTCCTTCGCCCTGCTCGCGGCAGGCAGCCAGAGCGCGCGCGCCGACGGCGGCAAGGGGAAAGGCCGCGACAGCCTCTACCTGCAGCTCTATGCCGGCGTGAACAAGTCGGGCAACGAGCATCTGCCCATCACCGAGCACACCTCCTACCCGTGGGCGGGCGGCGCGTTTTTCGGCATCGGAAAAGAGTTTCATCCTCTCTGGGGCTGGCGCGTGGCTCTGCGCTACAACCGCAACAAAAGCCGCAACGTGCCCCTCTGCGAAAGTTCCGACACTTGGGGCTGGAACAGCATCTCCCTCTTCGGCGACCTCACCTTCGACCTCACCGATGCCTTCGCAAAGCCCGAGAAGCGCGGCAGGCGTTTCAACGTAAAGCTCCTGGCAGGAATAGGGGTTGCCTATGCCTTCGGCTATCCCACAGACATTTACCTGTCCTACACCGACCCCTTCTCTACCAAGAACCACCTCGAACCGGCAGGACGGGCAGGCTTCGGCCTCTCCTACAAATTGAGCAAAAGGCTGCGGCTGGGCGCGGAGATGACTTACAACCTCTTCGGCGACCATTTCAACGGCGTTAAAGCAGGCGCACCGCTCGACATGCGCATGAACCTGAAACTCGGTGTCACCTTCGCGCTCGGTCCCCGCGCCCGGAAACAGCCGGCAGTGCCCGCCACGGGGGTTGCGCTCGACACTCGCCTGCACACCATTCCCTATCTGCCCTACGCAATGCCCAGGCAGGAGGGTCCGAAAGTGCGCACAGTAGAGGGACGCGCCTTCCTCGACTTCCCTGTCAACGAAACCATCATCGACCCCGGATACCGCCGCAACCCCGAAGAACTGCAACGGCTGAAGAAGACCATTGAAAACGCACTCTTCGACAAATCCTTCAAGGTGCAGAGCGTGTCGCTCCACGGATATGCCTCGCCGGAGAGCCCTTACGACAACAACACGCGCCTCGCCCGAGGACGCACAAAGGCACTGAAAGACCACGTGTGCCGCAACTTCAACATCCCCGCAGGCATTGTGGAAGAAACCTACACTCCCGAAGACTGGCTCAACCTGCGCACCTTCATCGAGTCGCGCGGCGAAAGCAGACGCGTAAAGGGCAATATCTGGTACGAACACGAAACCGTGGTCGAAACGCCCGTGATGCCTGAGTTCGTGGCAGCGCAGCGCGACGCCCTGCTTCGCATCATCGACTCCTCGGCCGCCCCCGACGACAAGGAGCGTCAGCTCAAAAGCCTTGCCGGCGGCACACCCTACAAATGGCTGCTCGACTACGTGTTCCCGGGTCTGCGCCACACGGATTACATCATAGAATACATCGTGCAAGACTACCCCATCGCGGAAGCCAGGCAGCTCATCTACACCCACCCCGAGGCTTTGAGCCAAAGCGAGATTTACAGCGTGGCCGAAAGTTTCGGCGAGGGCACGGACGGCTGGTATGATGCCATACTGACGGCAGCCCGCCAGTTCCCCGGCGATCCCGTGGCCAACCTCAACGCCGCGAGCGCGTCAATCAGAATGCAACGCCTCACCGATGCCAAAAAGTTCCTCCAAAAAGCCGGCAGTTCGCAAGACGCCGCCTACCTCGCAAACGTTATAAAGGCCATGGAAGGCAAGGCGAAATGGAAACTCGAAAACGGCAGACTCATTTTAGAAGAATAAATGCCTCTACCGCTAACAAAATATATTAATGATGAAACAGACCCATATATATTATATTGTATCGTTGCTCTTTGCAGCGGCCGTCCTTCTGCCCGGCTGCGCCGACAAGGACGAGTTGACGGCACTCAGCCGCACAGAAGCATCGTTTCAGGAAATGCTCGGCACGCCATACAGCCCGATGCATTGGTGGCGCACGGCCGTGCAGCTGAAAGTAGACATAAAAGTGCAGGAACCCACCGTAGTTGCAGCCTACGCCATGACCCCCGAGGGCAGCGTTCTCTGCGACTACAAGAGCGTGACGCGCGACAGCACCTTCTTCATGACGCTGCCGCAAACCGGCAATCAGAATTTCACGCTCATCGCACAGGAAAAGACACGCAAACTTTCGCAGGAGCTCAAACTCACCGGCATCGGCATGCAAACCATACAGATTGACATGCCCAAGCAGGCCGTGGAGGAAGATGCTGCCGAAAACACCCCGGCCACCTTCAAAAGCCCGGCCTCGCGTGCCGGGGCTTCGCTCTACGGAACGGACATTCAGAAAAACATAGGCTACACAGAGGTGAACCGCGAGGGCATCGAGACCGTGACGAAATATGTGGAAGAAGGCATGGACGTTGAAGCGAAAGGACTCAACACGAACTACGAGCTCATCTCCTGCGGTCCGTTCTCCATCACCATTTATTACGGCTTTACCGGTATGCAGCAGCAGCGCATTCTGGGCTACTACCGCCACTCCCCCGGCACCTACGAAGACTTGGAGTTTGTGGACCTCGCCGATACGCACACTTACGACTACTATGACGGTCTGGCAAAACTGCAATATCAGTTGGACGGAGTGACCGACAAATGGTACGACTCCAACTTCGACTACCGCGACGGCTTCGAGCCGCCCTTTACAGACATTGCGGAACGGCTCGGCGACGATGTCTACAACATTCAGCACGTAATGGACAAATACGGCCCGCGAGTGACCAACGCCCGCGGCCTGACGTGGAAAATCGACGTAAAACCCGGCGACCGCATCGGATTTTACCTGAAAGGCGGCGGCATAAATGAGGCGCAGCGCGAACGCGCCATTCGCAAGGGTTTGCCCGCCAACCGCCTGCCCCAACCCTTCTACGAGATGAACTGGTCGGCAAAAGTGCTCAACACCGACGGCAAGACCCGAAGCGTGCTCATACAGGACCACGGCTACACCATAATGGGCATGGAAGACGGCGGTTCGTCGAGCGACTTCGACTGCAACGACGTGCTTTTCGGCGTGCACGCCCTCCTCGAAAGCGAGATGCCCGTCATCACCGCCCCCGACATCGACATACTCCTCCCTGCCGCCGACAAGATGCCCTGGACCATTGCCTTCGAGGACGTCTACCGCGAGCAGGACTTCGACTTCAACGATGCCGTGATTCGCATCACGCCCGACTATCAGACAGAAACGTGCGCCGTGGAACTCATGGCCGTAGGCTCAACCTCGAAGATGTACCTCCACTACGACGGTCCCGATGGCGACCAGAACCTCGGGGAAATCCACGAACTCTTCCGCCAGCGGAGCGATGCGAAAATCAACACCCTTTCGCCTTACGCCAACACGCCCTTCGTTCAGTTGGCAGGCGTGAAATGGCCAAAGTCGTACACCGCCAGCGAAGACGCCAAACGCTTCTACATAGAAGTGCGCCGCGGCACCTGCGATGACTGCGGCGACCACCTCACGCTGCCCCTCGAACCCGTGGAAATGCCGCAGGCCATACTCGTGGCAGACAGTTGGCACTGGCCCACCGAAGGCACAAGCATCAAAGCCGCCTATAATCTATTCCCCAGTTGGGCCGAAAATCTCGGAAACATAGAATTCTGGAATTGGCACACCCTGCCGCAGAGCGGACGAGCCGTGGCATATTGATATTGCTTCATATTGATGGACAAAAAGAGCAGGACACACAAGTCTATACTCAACGCCAAGGTAAACCTCGCGTTCTTCCTTCTGAACACCTTGGCACTCTTTGTTTCGAGAAAAATCTTTCTCGAACACTTAGGTGCAGACTTCGTGGGACTGACCGGCACGCTCCAAAACATACTCGGCTTCTTGAACCTCGCCGAACTGGGTATCAGCACGTCGGTCAGCTACGCCCTATACCGCCCCATCAGCCAGGGCAACCGCGAAGAGATCTGCCGCATCATCGCCGTCTTCGGCCTGCTCTATCGCCGCGTCGGCACCTTCGTGCTGCTGGCAGCGGCGGCAGTGAGCCTGTTCCTGCCGCTTATTTTCCAAAAGAGCCTCTTCGACTTAGGCATCATATACTTTGCCTTCTGGTCGTTCACCGCGTCCTCGCTGATAGGCTACTACGTGAACTACAAGCAAATCCTGCTGCAAGCCGACCAGAAGAACTACGTGGTAACCGCCCATTTCCAAACGGTGGTGCTCATCAAGACCCTTGTGCAGATAGCCACCGTCTCCTGCATCGGTAGCCTCTATCTGTGGATTGCGGTTGAACTGCTGTTCAGCATTGTCTATTCCGTTGCCATCAATCGCAAAATCGGCAGCACCTATCCATGGCTCAACGCCGAGATAAGTTTGGGCAAACGCGTGCGCAGCCAATATCCCGAACTGATCAGAAAGACAAGGCAGGTGTTTGTACACAAGATGAAGGACTTCCTGCTCATGCAAAGCGACCAGATACTCATCTTTGCGTTTGTCTCGCTCAAAATGGTGGCATTCTACGGCAACTACACAATGGTGATTGGTCGCCTCACCACGATTTTCAACACCATGCTCGACGGCATCGTGGCAGGCGTGGGCAACCTCATCGCCGAGGGCGACGAGAAGAAGATTTACCGAGTGTTTTGGGAAATGGTCTTCGTGCGCTACCTCATAGCCGGCACAGCCTGCTTCGCCCTCTATCAAGGCATTCAACCGCTCATCTGCCTATGGCTCGGAGAGGAATACCTGCTCGGTTCCGTGATGATTGCACTCCTGCTGACCAATGCCTTTATCATGCTCTCGCGCGGCGCGGTGGATATGTTCAACTTCGCTTTTGGCAACTACGGCGACACGTGGGCGGCATGGGTCGAAGGCACGATTAACATTACGGTCACAATTGCAGCCTGCTCCCTATGGGGACTGCCCGGCGTGCTAATAGGCAAGATTGTTAGTCTCGTGCCAATCATCGTGGTGTGGAAACCGCTCTACCTCTACCGCACGAGTTTCCGCCGTTCCATTTGGCATTACTGGAAAAACGTCGGCCTGACGCTTGCCTGTTTTGCCCTCGCTTTCCTGTGCGCCACTTTCTGCGCACGCCTCCTGCCGCTCAACCCCTATGGCGGGTATATCGAATGGGCGGCCTATTGCCTCGCCGCCACCCTCATCTTCCTGATGCTTTATCTTTCAGGGCTAATGCTGCTCACCCCCGGTGCGCGCCCCGTGCTGCAACGATTTCTGCAGAAAAAACACAGGTAAGGGGGGGACACAATATTATATATATATACATACAACACCCATGCTGCTATCCATCATCACCATAAACCTCAACAACCTCGCGGGTCTGTCGCGCACCTTTGAGAGCGTGCCCCTCGGGGCATCGGGGCGTTGGGAATGGATTGTAGTGGACGGCGGCTCCACCGACGGCAGCAAGGAGTTCATCGAGCAACGCGCCGACCGCCTGGCCTACTGGTGCAGCGAGGCGGACAAAGGAGTGTACGCCGCAATGAACAAGGGCGTGCAGCACGCCAAAGGACAATATTGCCTCTTCCTCAACTCCGGCGACCATCTCTACAACAGCAAAAGCCTGCCCCTTGCCCTGCGTGCCGCCGAAGAATGCCAGGACGATGGCGACATCATCGCTTTCGACCTCATTATCGACAACGACCCTCTGCACAAGTATGTGCGCGTTAAGGACAGACTTTCGGAAGGCTTCTTCCTCTCCAACACCCTGCCGCACCAAAGCACGCTCATCAAGACGGAATTGCTGCGCCAGATGCCATACAGGGAAGACGTGAAAATCGTGGCGGACTGGTTCTTCTTCTTCGAGCAGATTGCCATAAGACACCGCCCTTACAAAGCCGTGCACCGACCTTTGGCGGTGTTTTACTCGGGTGGCGTTTCAGGCAACACGCAGCTGCGGCTCAGAGAAATGGAAGAACTCTTGCGCCGCCATTATCCCGCATACGCCTTTGGTCTGCCGGGGTCGCCCGCCGAAGCCGGGAGGCTCAAAGGCAGCCGCACCGCGAAAGCCGCCGCGGCAAACGAACCGCACGGCAGCATGACGCGCCGCGCAAAGGAATGGATCTACAACAATATACTCATATATATAAACTTCGCTATCCGAAAACTGCGGCAAATCGTATAAGCATGTAGGGGTGCAAAAGCATACACCCGCCAATCAAAAAAACAAGCAAAGCAAATGAGCAAACGTGTGATATTTCTCCTGCCCGGTTCAGGGCATAGCCCGATAGGCGGACATAAGGTGGTTTACGAGTATGCCAACCGCCTGGTGGCTGACAGTTACGAGGTGGACATGGTGTATCCCGCTTACGGCTTCCGTTACGGTCACCTTTGTCTGCCTCGCAAACTGTGGCGCGTGTGCTTCGCCACGGCTTTCTACGTGCTTCGCAAGACGTTCGGGCTGTATTCTTGCAGGACGTGGTATCGGCTCGACGAGCGCGTTAGGGAGCATTGGGTGTTCTCTCTGAATCAGAAGAATGTGCCGGCGGGCGACATCTATGTGGCCACTGCCGTGAGAACCTCCATTTATCTCAACTCCTATAAGGGCGTGCCCGACGGGCACAAATTCTACTTGATACAAGATTACGAAAATTGGGGCGACATCACCGAAGAAATCCTGAAGCGCACTTACCGCTTCCCGTTCCGGAAAATCGTGATTTCGAGTTGGCTGAAAGAGATTGTGAACGATTGCGGAGAAAGCTGCACGCTGATACCCAACGGTTTCGACTTCGACTATTTCAAACTCACCGTCCCCCTTGAGCAGAAAGACCGCTTTACCGTGTGCATGGGGTTCAGCAAAGCACCGCGCAAGAGCAGTGCCGACGGTCTGAAAGCCCTGGCGGCCGTGAAAGAGAAATATCCGCAGCTTCGGGTCAATCTTTTCGGTGTGTCCGCGCCGCCTGCAGGTCTGCCCGAATGGTGCACCTACTTTCGCCGCCCCGACCGTGACACCCACGTGCGTCTCTACAACGAAGCCGCCGTGTTTGTAGCACCCAGTCACCAAGAGGGCTGGGGGCTCACCGTGGGCGAAGCCATGATGTGCGGTTGCGCCGTTGCCTGCACGGACAACCGGGGACACCGCGAAATGGCTATCCATCAGGACACCGCGCTGCTCTCGCCCGTGAAAGACACGGCGGCGCTGGCCGCCAACATTCTCCGTCTCATTGAAGACGACAGCCTGCGCCGGCGCATCGCGCAAAGCGGCAACCGCTTTATCCAAAGATTTACCTGGGACAGGGCCTACGGCACATTCTCCCGACTGATAGCAGACAACCTCGCAGAATGATGATAGAAAAGTTAGCGGTCATAGTGCTCAACTACAACTCTTGCGCCGACACCCGCAAGTGCGTTGCCTTCCTGCAACACCAGCAGGGCGTGGAGTTGGAAATAATCCTCGTGGACAACTGTTCACGCCGCGACGACACCGATGCCGTGGAAAGGATTGCGGCAGAAACGGGCTGCACTTTTATCCGCGCCGAGAAGAACCGAGGCTACAATGCGGGCAACAATCTCGGGCTGCGCCATGCGGCACGGCTGGGCTTTGAGTTTGCCCTGATTGCCAACCCCGACATGGAGTTTCCCGACCCGCATTATGCCGCCCGTCTGCTGGCAGCGTTGCGCGAACATGATGAGGCGGTTGTGGCTGCCACCGACATTGCCTCGCCCGATGAGGCGCATCAAAACCCCATGCCGCCCGATGCCACGGGCTGGGGCGCGGCTTTCATGTGGCTGCGCATTCTGGCAAAGCGTGGGGGCGCGATGCGAGACTTTACCCGGACGCATTTCTGTCCGAAGGTGAGCGGCTGCTGCCTCATGGTGCGCATGGACTTCATCAGTCAAATCGGCTACTTCGACGAGCAGGTGTTTCTCTATTGCGAGGAGGCCATTCTTGCGAAGCAGGCAGAAGCCCTCGGGCGCAAGATACTCTATGTGGCAGACCTGCACGCCGTGCATCGCCACATCAAAAGTGCCAAGGGCAACGCCGCGCCACGTTTCAGGGCTTGGGTCGTCTCGCGCCTCTATTTCGAGCGGCGGTACAACTACCAAGGCCCGTTCTGCCATTTCGCGAAAGCGGCGGGCTGGAAAACGTACGCCGCGCTTATGGGGCTGAAAGCTTGGGCGACAAGTAAACGAGTTTTTTAGTAGACAAGTAAACAATGTTTGGCATACAATCCATAAAATACCTGTTCAACGACAAGGTGCTGGCAACGCTGATGCTGGTGCTTTTCAACATTCTCTTTATCCCTATTGAGCAGGACGGCTTCAGCCCGGTGAAGATTGGGTTTATGGGATTGTGCCCGCTTATCTTCTTTGCCAAGAAACCCATTGTCACGAAAGCCCTGATGCTGTGCGCCCTGTATTGGACTGTGTGCTACCTGCTCTCTTTGGTCAAGGGCGACGTGCGCTTCTCCACCTTGGGCTTTCTGGGAATGTATCTTATCCTTTTTGTCACTTACTACACCTTTATAATAAAAGGCACGTTCACGCTCGATTATTTCACTAAAGTGCTGAAATGGCTCATCATTGCCTACTGCGCGGTACTCGTGGGGCAGCAACTTTGCCTGCTCGTGGGACTGCGCAACATGCCGCTGCTCAATCTGCAAGGACAGCAATTTCTGTCGCTCACCAAACTGCCCTCGCTCACGCTCGAGCCCAGCCATTCGGCGCGTGTGCTGACGTTCGCCATGTTAGGATATATGAGATGCTGCGAAATAAGGAAAGGGGAGAAAGTCGGTATGCAGGAACTTTTCGGAAGGGAACACCGGCTGGTTACGCTGGCTTTCTTGTGGACGATGCTGACGATGGGCAGCGGCACGGCGTTCGTGGGCATCGGCGTGCTGACGCTATATTTCATCACCCGTAAGACAGCTGTGTATGTCATTCCACTAATCATCGGCCTTTTCTTCTTAGGGCAGTCTATGGAGCTGAAGCAGATGGACCGCGCCGTCTCTTTGGCGCAGGCGGCCTCTACGGGCGACACCCGAGAAATAATGCGCACCGACGGCAGCGGAGCGGTGCGCCTCATACCCGTGGTAAACGCTTTCACAAAGACCGACCTCTCCGACCCCGAGACATGGATTGGCAGGTCGAGCATGCAGAAGGACAAGAATTGGTGGAAACGCACCGACACGAAGATGTACGAGCAATACGGCATCGTGGCCTATGCAATATTGCTGTGTTTCATATTCTCGTGCGTTATCCGCCGTTTCGCCAGCCTCGAAACGCTGCTCTATCTGTGCCTCCTCGGGTTCAACGTGAGCAATATATATTATGTATGGGGGTGCTTCATGATCATGGCGACCGTGAAATATTTCCAGGAACAAAGCTGGCAGGACGCCCTCTCGCACCTCAGAATTATTGAATACGAAACAGGTGCTCCACAACGAAAATAGATAGTGCCCTAATTTTAACAATGACAGAAATAACGCTGGTCATCTGCATGTACAATGCAGAGAGATACATCGAAGAGACGCTGGCCGCCATCATGGCACAGACCATGCAGGATTTTCATCTGCTCATCGTGAATGATTGCAGCACGGACGAAAGTGTCGCGCGCGTGGAGCGTTTCTTCGCGGCTCATCCCCGCCAATACGAACTTGTGTCGCTGGCGGAGAACGGCGGGATTTGCGCCGCACGCAAGTTTGCCGAGCAACATGCCCGGACGAAATACCTGCTTTTCGTAGATGCCGACGACCTCCCCCACCCCGCGCTCGTAGAAACCCTGTACAACAAAATTTCCTCCGACCCCGACCTCATGGCCGTGGGCTGCCACCTCTCTTACATGGACAGCGAGGGACGAGACATGCCCGGAGGCATCTTTCTCGGCGAAACCACGAAGCAAGGCTTTATTGCAAAGGCAAGGAAGGAGAAACTCATCTTCATGCAGCCAACGGCCATCTACGACCGACAAACGGCGCTGCGCGTAGGCGGCTACCAAACGGAGGGCTTTCCCGCAGGAAAACCGCGCTACCGAGACTACTGTGAGGACCTTGACCTCTGGACGCGCATGAGCGACCTCTACACTGAGGGCAAAGCCATCGTGGTGGTGCCGAAGGTGCTGTGTCGATACAGAAAGCACGAAAACGGCCTTTCTGCCCATTCACTGGAAATGATATTGCGTATGCGCCATATCAAGACGAACCTCAAAAGGCGGCGGCGGGGACTGCACGAATTTACCTTCACCGAGTTTCTTGGCCGGCTCACCGCCGAAGAGCGGCAGAAACTGGAGAAAGATGCCTTGGCTGCCGATTCCCTGCGACGGGCTTATCATTTCCTGAGTAAGGGGCAACTGGCAAAGAGCGCCAAAGAACTATTCATTTCCATTAAGAGTAATCCGCACTATATTGCGGACAAGGTGAAACATAATTTATTTCGGTAATAAATTTACGATTATGAAAACCGAACTGCTCACACTTTTGTTCGACTATCTGAACAGCCATGCCGCGTACGCCCTGCTCCGCAATTTCGAGGGATTGCCCGAGCGCTACGACAGCAGGGATATCGACATCGCCATTGTCCGCAAGGATTACAGAAAGCACCGCAAGGAGTTGGTGGCATTGATAGAACAGGCAGGGTGGAAGATGCTCACATATCAGAATAGCTATCGCCTCGCCACATGGGTCTGCGCCCGCATCGACGGAAACGGAAAGGCAGAACTGGTACAACTGGACTTTTTTTTCAACACGTCTCTCTACGGCCTCATGCTCCTGGACCAGAAGAAAATCATGGAGCACCGGCGCTTCAATGGCAAGTTCTATCATGTCGCCCCGGCGGGCGAGTTTCTCGACAAATATCTCTATCTCCGCGCCGTCGGGGCAGATTATCCCGAGAAATACAGCCGGCAAAGAGCGCGGGTGGAGAATGATGCCGCCGTGGCAGAGGAGATTAAAAGCACCTTTGGCTGCCGGTCGCTCTCTGAATGCGACCGCGATGGCCGCGCCACGCTGCTGCGCCGGCTAATCATCAGGAACTTTGCGAAATATGGATTGCAGACCGTTGGCAACGTGCTTCGCTTCGCGTACAGCCACCTCCGCAATTACGCCTGCTCCGACACAGGCTTCTCAATCGGCTTTACCGGTCCCGACGGCTCAGGCAAAACCACGGTTATCGACCTGCTCATTGAGAATTTCGGGGACGTGTTTCGCAAGGCGCACGCCTATTACCATTTCCGCCCCATGCTCTTCGGCAACCTCGGCGAGGTTGCGCACAAGGCGGGGGTAAAGAAAGAGGTGGACAGGAATTACAGCCAGCCCCACCGAGGAGGCAAAACGGGCACGCTCAGCTCGCTCCTGCGCCTCTTCTATTACTCCGCCGACTACATCGCGGGCTATTTCCTGCGCATAAAGCCCCACACGCGCATCACGCGCCTCGTCCTCTTCGACCGCTACTTTACGGACATTATCTGCGACAGCCGCCGCAGCCGCATCTGTCTGCCCGCCGGCTTCCTTTATCATTTCGGCAAATTTCTTATCCCCTCTCTTGACTACAATGTACTCCTCACGGCTCCGACCGACACTATCCTGCAGCGCAAGCGGGAGCTGGACCGCGAGGGCATCGAGGCCATTAACCGCAAGATAGATTTCCTCGCCGACAAAAAGGGCTACTACAAGATACTGAACGAAGGCACGCCGCAAGAGGCCGTGACGAAAATTCTCAACATCGTCTTTGAAGAGCAACATCAGAAGAACCTGAAACGACTGCGATAAAAGCCACAACATGAACGACCGCCTCAAAATATTCGTATCTGCCTACGCCTGCGAGCCCGCCTCGGGAAGCGAAATCGGAGTGGGCTGGCACTGGGTGCTGGAGATGTCGAAACGCTTCGAACTCTGGGTGCTCACCCGCGAAAGCAACAGGCGCAACATCGAGCCTTGGATCAGCGAGCACCCGGAGTATGCCAACATTCATTGGCTCTACTTCGACCTGCCTCTCTGGGCGCGGTTTTGGAAAAAGGGACTGCGCGGCGTGCGCACCTATTATAATATATGGCAATTCTGCACCGACCGCATAGTGCGTCGCACGATGCGCGAACACGGCATCGAGCTGTTCCACCACCTCACCTACGGCAACGTGCTTTGGCACGTGAGCCGCTACGGGCGGCGCAAGTTTTTCATTTGGGGACCTGTAGGCGGATTGGAAACCATTCCTTCGGAATATTCGCACCATTACGACCGGAAGTCCCGTATTATCGAGGCCCTGCGCCGCGCCATGGCAGGGGCGGCACGCTTCAACCCCGCCTTGCGCAGCCGATGCCGCCATGCCGACCTGATACTCTGCAAAACGGAAATCACGCGGCGTGCACTGCCGCCCGAAGCGCAAGGCAAGGCGATGCTATTCACTGACGTTGCGGCAGAGCCCCTGGCGGGGGGCAGCGGAGCGCAATGCCCTGCCGGCGAAAGCGATGCCACGGAGTTTATCACCGTGGGACGGTTGGACGCCTGGCGCGGGTTCGACCTCGCCATAGAAGCCCTTGCCGAAGCATCGAAGACCAACACCCGCCACCTGCACCTCACCATCGTGGGGAGCGGCACGGACAGGCTCCGGCTCGAAACCCTCGCCGGACGGCTGGGCGTGGCGGATCGCGTGACGTTCGCGGGGAAGGTGCCTATGGACGAATATCGCCGCCTCATGGCGCGGGCCGATGTCGTGGTGAATGCCGCGCTCAAGGAGGGTGCCGTCACCGTGTCGTTCGATGCCATGGCTATGGGCAAACCGCTCCTTTGCCTCGACACCACAGGCTACACGCGCTACTTCTCATCGGACTTTGCCATCGTCATTCCGCGCACCGGGCGCGCAGAAGCCATAGCGCGCCTCAAAGAGGCCATGCTCCGCCTCACCGACAAGGACGAACGGCAGGAAATGGGCCGGCGGGCGCAGGCGGCAGCACAAGAGGCATGCTGGCAGCGGCACGGCGAGGAAATCTATGATGCCATCATAGGGGCGTATAATCGCAAGACTTCTATATGAACATAAACGCCATTTTGCAAAACATTATCGCCGAGGGCTGCGGCGCACCTTTCTACCGCCTCGCCAATGCAGAGGGGAAGGTTTGGCTCATGCCTGTGCGCCATTTGCGGGTGGGCATGGAACTTTACCAGCCGGGCGGGCGCAAAGGCAAATGGCTGAAACGCCTGTTCCCTCTGCTGCACCGCAACCCCCTCGTGCGACGCTGCGTCCATGCCGGAAGCCTGCGGTGCGACCTTCGGAAAGAGGTGCGCGGGCGTTTGGGTGAAATCTTCGGCAACCGCCCGCTCTGCTTCTCGATATTCTGCGGCACGCCCTGCGTCCACCAGAAGATTACGATGCAAATAAGCGAAGGGACAAATATCCTCGGATATGCCAAGTTTGCAGATGCCGGCAGCATTGCCTCACTGTTTCGGCGCGAAGCCGGGTTGCTGGACGAACTCTGGCAGAAAGGCCTGAGCCACATTCCCCGGCCGCTCTTCTGCGGGCAGCTCGACAGCGGCATCACGATGTTCGTGCAGTCCACCGCCAAGACGCTCCGCACCCCGACGCTCCACCGCTGGACTCCGCTCCACGACGAGTTTCTTGCCCGCCTGCAGGCCTGCACCCGGCAGCGGCTGCCCTTTGAGCAGACTGACTGCTACCGCATGATGCAGCAGCTAAGCGCACACTTCGACTGGCTGCCCGATGCCGGCACGCAACTGTCGGCGAGGCGGGCCTGGGGTCATATCATGCAAAAATGGACGGGGCGCACAATAGATGCCAGCGCGTGCCATGGCGATTTCACGCCGTGGAACACGTTTCTCGCCGGCAACCGCCTCTATGCCTTCGACTGGGAATATGCCGGGCGCACCTATCCCCTCAATCTCGACCGCTACCATTTCTTCACCCAAACGGCTGTCTTCGAAAAGCACTGGGGCGCAGAAGAGATAAAGCGGTACATACGCTCCGCAGAAGGCGCGTGGATAGATACCGACACCTATATGGTCTATCTGCTCGATGCCGTGGCACGCTTCACACTGCGCGAGCAAGGGAAGGTCGGCGACGAGGCGGCACGCCCGATACGCCTGTGGCTGGATATTCTCGACTTCCTCGTTCCGGGACATTAACCCCATAAAAAAACGCTTGTCTGCTCATGCAACACGTCGTCTGCTTTCATCTCTACAACGATTTCAGCGGCAGCCCCAGGGTGCTCCGCACAGTGCTGAAAGGCTTGCTCGCGCACGGTTTCCGGGTAGATCTCGTAACCTCCGAAGGCGGCGTGCTCGACGGGCTGGAGGGACAGGGGCAACTGGTGCGCCACAGCTGTCCATACCGTTTCTCGCCGCGCCCGTTAGTGACGATACTGCGTTACCTCGCGGCGCAAGTCTACACTTTCTGCCTCAGTTTCCGCTGGCTGTTCGATGGCGATGCCGTGTTCTACATCAACACGCTGCTACCCGCAGGCCCGGCATTGGCGGGGCGCATTATGGGCAAGCGTGTGGTGTATCACTATCACGAGAATGCTTTCGCCAAAGGTTTCTTCTACCGGACCCTCGCGTGGCTGATGAAGTGCCTTGCCCACCGCATCATCTGCGTCTCTGCCTACCAGGCCTCATTTTTATCCTCAAGGAAAACCGTCGTCGTGCCCAATGCGCCCGATGCCGGTTTCATGCACAGCGTCAGGCCCGACCCCCGCGCGGCTTTCGCCAGGCAGACGGTGCTGATGCTCGCTTCGCTCAAAAGCTACAAGGGGCTGGACGAGTTCGCATCGCTGTCCCTACGCCTGCCGCAATATAAGTTTGTATTGGTGCTGGGCGACACGCCAGAAAATGTCGAGGCCTATTTCAGCCGCCCGCAGCGCGCCCCGCGTGGCGCCAATCTCACGATTTATGCCCGTCAGGCCGACGTGGCACCGTTCTACAACCGCGCCTCCCTCGTGCTCAACCTCACAGACAGGGCAAAAGCCGTCGAGACCTTCGGCCTCACCGCCGCCGAGGCCATGTGCGCCGGCCTGCCCGTCATCGTCCCCACCGTGGGCGGCATTGCCGAACTGGTGAACGACGGGGAGAACGGCTACAAAATCGACGTCGCCCAGTTGGACGAAATAGAAAGGCGCATACGCGAACTGCTGTCCGACGAAATCGTCTACACGCAACTGGCAAACGGCGCCCTGCGCCGCGCCCGGCAGGCGTTTGCCCACACGCCCCAGTTCGACAAATTTTTTTATTAAAAAAAACACCCCCACACACACCTCCATGAAACACGTAGCAATTATAGGCTCGCAGGGCCTGCCGGCGCACTACGGCGGCTTTGAGACCCTGGTAGAAAACATCGTCGGCCGGCACCGCTCGCCGGGCGTGGCATATACCGTGTTTTGCGCGGCACGCGACTACACCACCCGCCTCGAAACCTACAAGGGGGCACGCCTGAAATACATTCCCTTCTTCCATGCCAACGGCATTCACAGCACGCCCTACGACGTCCTCTCGCTCTGCCGCTGCCTCCGGGGCTACGATGCCGTGGTGGCACTCGGCGTGTCGGGCGGCCTGTTCATGCCCCTGTTCAAACTCCTTTTTCGGGGAAAACTCATCGTCAATATCGACGGGCGCGAGCACTCGCGGGCAAAATGGGGAAGATTTGCCAAAACCTATCTGAAAATGTGCGAAAGGTTCGCCGTGTGCTGCGCCGACACCGTCATAGCCGACAACAAGGGCATACAGGACTACGTTGCGGCGGAATACCGCAAGCCCTCCGCCCTCATAGCCTACGGCGGCGACCACGCCCTGCGCAGCGTGCCCGAAACGCGGCAGCAGGACATACTGAGGCAATACGGCCTCACGCCCAAAAGCTACGCCCTCGCCATCTGCCGCATCGAACCCGAAAACAATTGCCACCTCACGCTCGAGGTCTTTGCAGAGAACGGGCGCGAACTGGTGTTTGTGGGCAATTGGGCACACAGTGCCTACGGGCACGAAATGAAGGAGCGGTATGCCGCGCATGCCAATATCCACATGCTCGAAAGCGAGTACAACCTCGACACGCTCTTCACGCTGCGCCGCCACGCCGCCCTGTATGTCCACGGGCACAGCGCGGGCGGCACGAACCCCTCACTCGTGGAAGCCATGTTCTTCGGCAACCCCATTTTGGCCTACGACGCGGTGTACAACCGCGCCAGCACCTTCAGCCGCGCCTACTACTACAAAACCGCTGCCGACCTGCAGGCCCTGCTTGCCCGCACCGACCTCAACGGCAGCGCCATGCGGGAGATTGCCGGCGAGCACTACACGTGGCAGGCCATTGCCCGCAAATACGAAGCGCTTTATTAGCAGCAGGGGGCGCGTTTTATGATAGGCGTTTGCCACGGGATTACATGCTTGCGTACGATAAACTGCAAAAATATGCGGCTTATCGTACGCATTTTTTTTAGTACAATCTTCTTCACGCATAGCTGTGCAGCCCCGGGAGCAGGGTGTTGGTGCCCACGTAGGTCATCAGCAGCACGAGGAAGGCGAAGAGAAAATAGAGGTGGAGGGAACGGGGGTTGCCGGCGGACAAGGTCATTTTGCTGTGGGCGGGCAGGGCGTAGACAAGGAGCGTGATGAGCGCCCACGTTTCCTTCGGGTCCCAACTCCAATAGCTGCCCCACGATATGCCCGCCCACACCGCGCCGAGGAAAATGCCCAGGCTGAGGAAGAAGAGGGCGGGGAAAAGCATGAGGCGGCTCACGTGGGAGAGCATCTCCGAGAGGCGCGGCACGCACAGGGCAATCAGGGCATTGAAGAAGGTGAACGACAAACCGGCATACGCCAGCATCACGAGCGACACGTGCACCGCCAGCAACGGACTGCCCAAAACGGGCATCAGGGGCGTTATGGCATCGTCCATAAAACTAAATCCGCAACTCAAACAACCGAAACCCGCCACCAAAAACGCGGCGAGGTTGAGGCAAAGCATCGGCAGGGACGGCGCAGCCCAGACTCTCTGCCTGCTCCATGCGTGCCGCAATCCGCACGCCGCCGCCACACCCAGCACACACCACACGAGGCAAAGCATCGTTTCGTAGCCGCTCGCCATCGGCACGCGTCCTGCCACCGCGCCACGCAGCGCAAGGCCGTAGGTAACATAGGCCCATGCCGTCAGCGGCAGCCAGGGCGCGACAGCCGCGCGGACAAGGATTGCCGCCCGCTCCGAAACGCCGGTGCGGCAGGCATAAAGCAGCAGAACGAAGAGCAGAAGCCCCACCGCAAGGCAGAACCGCGCCGCCCATGCCGTGGAAAAGGTGCCGTTCAGCAGTTGCTCCGCGCGGAGTTGCGCAGCTGATGGCAAGGACGCGCCGCCGGCTTGCTGCTGCCGTGCATGGATTTTCTGAAACGCCTGCTCCACGCCCGCCCCCGTGCCGTGCAGACTGAGGCGCACATAGCGCAGTATATTGTTGCGAAAGAAGTCTGCCTCGGCGGTGTCGGCAGCCAGCGCATCGGGCGCAAGCCAAGCCACGCCGCTGTCGGTCTCTTGGGGGAACAGCCGCAAGGCCGCGCCCTCTGTCACGGTCTGCACCTCGCGCACACGGCTATCGAGGCGGGCGGCATCGGCGAGCCAGCCGTCGGGACGCGCCGCACCATTCAGCAAGTCCCAATAAGGCAGAAAGATGTAGTCGCCACGGGCATCGAAGAGGTCAGAGAGGGCAACGTGCCTACCCAGCCCGTAGCGGCGGCGCAGTTCCCCACCCTCCGCTTTCAGCAGCGGAGCGTACTGCCATGCCTCGGGGAAGAATGCAAACCCTGCCAGCACCTCCACGGCTGTATATCCCTGCCAACCGGCCTTGCCCGTAAGGCGGCGCGTGAACTGCCGGGCATACGATGCCACGGGCTGTATGCGCCCTTCGTGCTCGATAAGCAACGCGCCAAACTGTTCCGCCTGCTCGGGCGATAGCGTGGGCAAGCGCTCCTCAACCTTCCCGGCCGCATGAACAGGCAAGGCGAGCAGCAGAACGGCGGCGGACAAGCGGCGCAGCGTGCGGCGAAATGCACCGCCCGGGGAAATCAGAACTAACAGAAAGGACAGCGCAAGGAGCACATAGCCCGCATACGACACGGGTATGCCCCAGGGATCTGTATTGACGAGGAGCGTAACGCCCTTCGCGTCGGCATCGAAACGCCCCAGCAGAAGGCGTGTGCCGTGGGTGCGCACGATGCGGTTCATCGACAGGACGCGCTGCTCCGCCGCATCGCCCTCGATGGCGAGTTCCGCCCGGTAGTCGGCCGCAGCCGATGTGCCGGGGTGATGCTCTATGCTGAACGCCGTGAGCGTGATGTCGAACGGCAGCGCACCCGCCTGCGATCCCTCCGGCACTGGGCGGCGCAGCGTTTCATCGAGCCGCAGGTGCAGGCTGCCGCTTTCGGCGGTGAGCCGCGTGAGCAAGGCTCCGAGCAAGATGAGGAGCAGGGCGGCATGGAGCAGAAAGACCGGCATTCGGCGGTAGAGTTTTCGGCGCAGAAGCACGGCGAGCGCAACGGCCGCCGCCAACGCCCACAGCAGCACGAACCACCAGCAGCCGTAGACAAGGCGGTGGGCCTCAGCCGTGCCCAGCGCCTGCTCCACGCAGGTGGCAGCCGCCAGCACAAGGCAAATGATGAAAAACAGCGACAGGCAGACCTTTTCCCACGCGGGGGAGGTCTGCCTTATCTTTGCAATCAGGCTTTTGTGACACATATTATAATAATGGCCATCCCATAGGGATCATTAAGGTGGGTTCTATTAATTCGCTTTGGCAGATTTTGGATTTCTTTCGAGGACAAATTGTAAGTCAAAGAGGGAGCGTAGCGGGCTACGTAACCGATGAGACTTACGATTTATACCGAAAGAAATCCAAAAGCTGACAAAACGTCAAACCCAAATTATAATCATGTTTACGGTGGGAATTAATAGGACCCACCTAAAATATCTACTTGAAAATTTTTACTGTCACGGAGCTGTTTTTCTCGTTCTGCGCAGAGATTTTTCACTATCTGCGCAGATATTTTTTATTACAAAGTTTGTAACGCTTGTTACAAAGTTTCTAACACATGTTACAAAGT
>JBJEAH010000245.1:0-4918 GCA_051868815.1 Alloprevotella sp. | reverse complement strand
TTATAATTATAAGCCCCTTACAGGGGCAATCGTACTTGCAACGCTATACGTAGGGGCAAGCCCCTACGCTAATTTATTTTCCCCTTACAGGGGATACATCTGCACAATATTTATTTTGACACACCCTCCTTTTCTTATGCCTTCCGGCCTCTCGTATAGATAATGATGACGACGGCGGGAATGATGAGGGCGATGCCCGTGCAAATGTTCCACGTGAGGCTTTCGCTGAGGAACAGGCAGCCGAGCGCCACGGCGGTGAGCGGCTCGAGCGCACCGAGCACGGCAGTCATCGTGGAACCGATGCGCTTCACGGCCGCCACGAGGCAGAGATTGGTGACGACGGTGCAGACAAGGCCGAGCGTGAGCAGGTTAGTGACTTGCAGCGAGGTGGTGACGGGCTGGAAATCGTTTTGACGCAACGCCTCGGCAGCAAATATGAAGGCGCCGATGCCCATCACGTAAAACGTAAGTTTCAATCCGTCCATATCGCGCACGCGGCTGCGGTTCACGCGGATAAGGTAGAGCGCGTAGCAAAGTGCGGAAATCAATTCTATCACCACGCCCCGTATGTTCGTTTCGCCATCGGGCTGCCACGAAAGCAGGGCCACGCCCGCCACGGCCATAAGCACCGCCAGAATAGTCGATAGCTTGCGGGCCTCATGATAGAACACAATCATGATGAGCGTGGTCATCACGGGATACATGAAGTGGAGCGTCGTGGCCGCGCCCGAAGACATATAATTATATCCGTCGATGAGGAAAAGCGCAGAACCGTCGGAGAGGAAAGCCAGATACGTGAGCGTCACGAGTTCGCCGCGCGTAATCTTGAAACTCCTTTTCATTGCCACCATCACCACGGCAATAACGAGCGCGGCAAAGATGAAGCGGTAGAAGAGAATGGAGGCATCGCTCAGATGGTCGGCTGCCGCGCCTTCTTTCATAGGCACGGTGAAGAGGGGAATAAGGCCGTAGCAAACGGCGGCTATCAGACCGAAAATAATACCTTTTACGTGAGAGGGCATAACTTACCAACCGTTATAGTGAATATTGTCTTCGTTGAATTTGTCCTTAGGCTGCGGGTCGCCTTTCGGGTGACCGACGGGCACAAGCGCAAGCGGCACGATCTCTTCGGGCAGTCGGAGGGCGTTTTTCACGGCTGCCACGCGCTCCTCATACGGATAAACGCCCGTCCACACAGCACCCAGTCCGAGCGCTTCGGCGGCAAGGAGCAGGTTTTCGGTAGCAGCGGAGCAGTCGAACGTCCAGTTTTTCGAGGGATTGCCCTTATCGTCTGTCACGGAAAGGTCGCCGCAAATGGCAATGGCGGCCTGCGCCTCGCGCAGCATTTTGGCGTAGGGCAGGCTATCGGCCAAAGCCGCCATGGCTGCCTTGTCGTCGACCACAACAAATTTCCACGGACGCATGTCCCGCCCGGTGGGGGCAGCCATTGCAGCACGGAGGAGCGTGTCGAGTTGGGAGCGGCGCACGGGTTCGTCGGTGTAGCTGCGCACGCTTTTGCGCGAAAGAATGTTTTCGAGCACGATGTCCGCCTTACGGTTTTCGGCGACAGGTTCATCGCCCGTGCCGCGCAGGGCAACGAGCTGCACAAGTGCCGCCAGCAGGGCAATGGCGAGCACGAGGGACACAATTTTATATTTATTGAACATAGGGGTAAGGATTTATTTGTGATGGTTTTTCTTTTTCGATGAAGTTTCGGCGAGACTTAGCAGTTCGCCCACGGGGCAGAAGGTGTGGCACCACAGGCGCGGCACAAACAGTCCCATCACTACGAACGCGCCGGCAAGAATGAGGACTGCGGGCGAGGCGGCGGTGAAAAGGAAGGCTGAGAAGGGTTCGTAGTCGAGCAGCCACGCGCCGAAGCCCGTCCAAAGCAGGAGCAGCAGGAGCGCGAGCACAAAGGTGCGCGCCTGACCCATAACGCGCCATGCCTTTTGACCGATTTTGATGTGCGGCAGTCCGACCATAGCCGCCAGTTCTTGCAGGCTGCCGAAGGGACATGCCCACATGCAGTAGTGCTTGCCGCGCCCGAAGAGCGGCAGCAGCATGGCCACGGCGAGCATCATGACGGAAGGCAGGGCGAGGATGGGGTCAAACCCATTTGCCACGAAGCCTTTCAGCAGGGAGAGCGACAGGAACTGCCCGCACCAGAAGCCGAGCACGCCCACATTGAGCAAGAGCAGCGCGATGCGCAGCCATTTCTGCTTTTTCTTCATGAAAGAAGCGACGATGCCGAGTAGCAGCACCGCGCCGACGGCGATGGTTTTCGTCCAGCCTATTGCGGGCTGCACGGTGTAGGCGGACGCGGAGGCGTTGTAGGTGTCCACGGCGGCGCGAATGTTGGCCGTCAGGGCGCGGCTCGTGTAGGTGGCGCCTGTCACGGCATCTACCTGCGGCGATGCGCTTTCGGCCGCCTGTCCTTTCCATGCCGGGGCGATGCCTTCAAAGGCCGACCTGAAAAAGTCGGGCGTTTCGGCATTGTCGGCTGCGGCGATGCCGGCAATAACGCCGTCGGCATCAAACCACACATATACGGGCACGGGGCCTGCAAAGCCTTCTATATCTTTTGTAAAGGATTTGCTGGAAACGATCACGCCGCTGTTGCCTTCTGCCACGAGCCACGAAACGGAGTCTCTCGGGGTTAGGGCAATGCCTGTGGGCAGACCGAGTGCGGCAAGTTCGTCAGCCGTGGGCGCAGCTTTGGCGGCGATTTCAGCATCATCAGTTTTTTGTGCAGCCGCTCCGACATCGCGCCCGAAGAGCCGCCCGCTCCAAACGGCCGCCGCTGCAAGCATCAGAAAGACAACGAGCAGCGAAAGCAGGCGTTGGAGAAAGTAAATCAAGTTTTGTTGTTTTTGTGTCATGAGGTTAGTTTAAAAGAGATTATTGGGGATATAGTATTTATAGAAATCCAGAGGCGTCAATATTATCTTCGCATTAGTTGATTTAGCTGCTAAGTGCCTGGAAGGCACTACGGAGCGAAGCGACAGTAAAATCAAAATATCATAGCTTCTCACCCTTCTCGGAGGAAATCAAATGCTTCAAAGATCAATTCTTTCTCGATGTGGCAATCGATGCGGCAGTTTCCGACGCTGTCAAGCAGCGTGAAGTTGATGTTGTCGCCGTCGTTCTTCTTGTCGTGCCGCATCAGGGCGTAAAGTTGCTCGTAGTCGTTGCAAGTGAAAGGGAGCAGGGCGTAATGGTCGCGGATATAGCGCACCGTTTGCCGCATTCGCTCTACGGGGAAACCCGCCAAGGCGGCACTCAGCCATAGTTCGCAAACCAGTCCGAGGGCTACGGCGTGGCCGTGGAGCAGGGGAGCGGGCGATTCGAGCGCGAAACTCTCGAAGGCATGCCCGAAAGTGTGCCCGAGGTTGAGGGCTTTGCGAATGCCCTGCTCGCGAGGGTCTTGCTCCACGATGCTTTGCTTCAGCGAAACGCTTTCGCGCACCATTTCCTGCAATGCGGCAAAGTCGGGTTCCTGCCACGAGAAGTTCAGATGGCGTGCCAGCATTTCCTCGCTGCCGAGCAAGGCGTGCTTTATCATTTCGGCGTAGCCCGAAAGCAGGTTGGGAAGGTCGAGAGTCCGCAGCAACTCCGTGCTGATCACCACGGCACGGCTTTCGGCAAAAGCACCGATTTCGTTTTTCAGGCAATTAAAGTTGATGCCTGTCTTTCCTCCCACCGCCGCGTCTACCATAGCGAGCAGCGTGGTCGGGATATTGACGAAACGAATGCCGCGCTTGAACGTCGCTGCCGCAAATCCGCCGAGGTCGGTCACCATGCCGCCGCCAATGCAAAGCAGGAGCGAATGGCGCGTCGCGCCGCCAGCCGACAGTTGTTGCCACACGTTGGCGCAGGTGTCCAGGTGTTTGTGCGCGTCGCCCCTGCCTATGACGATTTGCAGCGTGGGCACGCCCGGTGCGATGCTTTTGAAGTCGTCGGCAAAGAGTCGCGCTGTTTCTTCGTCGAAGAGCAGGGCGACGCGGTCGGGCGAAATTTCCGCCACCAACTTTGCCGCCGCTTCTGCGGGCTGTGACGTATATATAATATTGTGTGTCGCTTCCATTATTTCTCAAATTCTTCGATTGCCTTGCGGAACTCCTCGGGAATGTCTGCCGAGACCTGCTCTTTGAGCGAGAAGCAAACCATCACGGTGCGGCACTCGCAATGAATGTCGCCCGTCTCTTCGTTCACCGCCCGCTGTTGCAGCGTGAAGCTCTTTTGGCCGAGGTGAGAGATGCGCGTTTCCACCACAATTTTGTCGCCGTAGAATATCGGTTTGATGAAGTCGGCGTTGATATTTGCTATAACGGGCGCAACCGTGCAATAGCGGTAGTCGAGATGCAAAACGGTGGAAAGATAGTCTTCCTTGCCGAGGTCGTAATACGAAAAGTAGGCATTATTGTTTACATGCCCGTAGCGGTCCACGTCGTTGAAGCGTATTTGGATAGGCACGCGGTGCCGGAAAAGGGCATCAGGGGTAGAGTCCATTTGAGTGTGCATAATATTAAATATCAAAGTAATTGCGTGCCACGGCGAGCAGCCTGCCTTCGTCGGGCACGCTTTCAAAGGAAGTTTCGTCCACGCGGCAGAGGTCGCTCACGGCATAGAGGTTTTGCTCCTCGTCCGTGCCGCAATTCTCTGAAACGGTGAACAGATGATTGCGGGCATCGACCACGCGAATAGCCGCGTGGCAGTATTCAGCCATTTCGCCGCGCTCGCGCAGCAAAGCCGCCACGAAGCGCGACAGGGCGAGGGTGAAATCTTTTACTTCCTGGTTCATCAGATTTTATTTGCCATATTCGGCGGCAAGTCCGCCTTCGCTCGTTTCGCGATAAAGCGAGGGCAGGTCGTGTCCCGTCTGCTTCATCACCTCTACCGTCTTGTCGAAAGAAGA